>FR890569.1:111506-116971 GCA_000433415.1 Clostridium sp. CAG:448 | reverse complement strand
GAGGCGGAAAAAGCGGCTGTCAACGGCAGAATTGAGGAAATCCGCCTGCGGGCACAGCGCAAGGCTTCTGTCGTGACCGGCGGAGAAAACAGGCAACTGCCGGTTTGCATGAGTTATGGAGAGATCCGTGAGATTCTGACGGCGATGAGCGGGAAGTCCCTGTATGCATACAGTGATACAATCAACCAGGGGTACCTGTCCCTCGACGGAGGTGTCCGCGTGGGGGTGGGAGGGCGTGCGTCGTGTGAGGAAAACCGTGTGATCGGTATTTATGATATCTCTTCGCTCTGTATCCGTTTGCCGCATCGCGCGAGTGCGGTCGGCGGACAGATTGCATCCTTGCTTGTGCAGGCGGGAGGGAGTCGCGGCGTGCTGATTTATGCGCCGCCGGGCGTCGGTAAAACAACCCTTTTGCGCGGTGTTGCCACAAATCTTGCGGGGGGAAATCACCCGTTGCGTGTGGTCGTCATTGACACCCGCGGCGAATTGGGATTTGCAACCGACGGAGAAAATCTTTGTCTGGATGTCCTGTCCGGGTATCCGCGTAAGCTCGGTGTGGAAATTGCCGCACGGTGCATGAATGCGCAGGTGATGATCTGCGACGAGATCGGAGACTATGAGGAAGCCTTTGCACTGGTGGCGGCACACAATTGCGGGGTTCCGCTCGTTGCCAGTGCGCACGGCAGAACGGCACAGGAAATTTTGCGGCGGACGGGAATCCGTCTGCTACATGAGGCGAAAATATTTGCCTATTATGTGGGAATCGAACGCAACGGATCCGGTGGCTTTCGCTATCGGGTCGAAACATGGGAGAGTGCGGATGCTCTTGTTTAAAATCATCGGAACTTTATTTGTCTGCGGTGCCGGCATCGGCTTTACGGTGTTTGCCATCCGTTTTGAACGGTGCAAGTTGCAGATTCTGGATGCCTATATTGCCCTGATTTTCTATATCAAAGGTCAGATTGACAGCTGTGCGATGCCGATCGGCGAAATTCTGCGCGGCGCCGGGCGTGCGCTTGCGGAATTTCCGGCGCTTGCCGTCATTTCTCCGGATGAGGATCCGATCGACAAATCCAGTGTTTATTACCTTGACCGTGAATCATTGCGGTTGCTTCGCTCGTTTTTTTCGGAACTCGGAAGTCTTTATCGTGAAGAACAACTGCGGCGTTGTGATTATTACATCGAAGCGCTGACATCGCAGCGACAGAAACTGCACGAAATGCTTCCGGCAAGATTGCGTCTGGTCTGTACACTGGTGCTGTGTACCGCGGCAGGGATTACAATATTACTTTGGTGAAGGAAAAAGAGGAACAGCAATGGAAGTAGGAATGATACTTAAAGTGGCAGGCGTCGGACTTCTGGTATCGGTCGCAACGCAGATCCTGTCAAAATCCGGGCGTGATGAGCAGGCGATCATGGTGACGGTGGCAGGCATTATTGTGGTGCTTCTGATGCTTGTGGACGAGATCGGGGAGTTGTTTTCCAGAATCTGCACGCAGTTCGGGCTCTGACGGTATGCACGGGGATATTTTCCGTGTGTGCGGAATCGCATTGTTATGCAGTATTGCGGTACTGGTCGTGCGGCAAAGCCGTCCGGATATGGGAATCCCCGTCAGAATTGCCGGGTGCATTGCCATGGTGGCGGTGATATTAAGAGGGGGGCAGCGGTGATACTCAGTGCGGTACAGCCGATTTTGGATTATGCCCGCGAATTGATGGGCGAGGGCGGAATGGCGTCATACGGGGAAGTGGCATTGCGCGCGTTAGGGATTGCGCTATTGACGCATATCTGCGCCTGTATCTGCCGTGACTGCGGGGAAAATACCATAGCGACCATGACGGAGGTCGGTGGGAAGGTTGCCATTCTGCTCCTGTGCCTGCCGCTGCTCCGGGAGATTGTACAAGGCATTTCGGAATTTATATAAAAAAGGAAGCCGGAGAGATGAAAGGAAATAGCAGAGGAATTGTTTTTTGCGCAATGGCGGTGCTGCTTTGTCTTTGGATATCCCCGACCGCATCCGCCACGGAAACGGAATATGAAGTCGCGGTGCCGGACGAATTTGCCGGAATTCTGGAACAACTCCCGCAGGAATTGCGGGAAAGTTTGCCGGACGGAATTTTCAGTAAAGACGAAAACGATTTTTCCGCCGGTGTCGGTGAAATGAGCAACCCCGTATTTCTGCTTTCCGCCGTTCTTGAAATGCTGGGAGTCAAAATACGGGAAAGCGCGGGTGCGCTTTGTGTCTGTATTGGACTGGTGCTGCTTGCTGCCGTGCTTTCTCAATTGTCGCACCTTGCGGGAGAACGTGCGGAACTGCGCTTTTGTAACCGCCTTTGCATCCTATGCGCCGTGTTAAGCGGGTCCTTCGGTGTCCTTTCCGGGGTTATCGATTATTTTTCGCAACTGACTGCTATGATTACCGCATCCATCCCCGCGATGGGAATGCTTTACGCGGTCGGCGGAAACGTCGGCGCGGCGGCGGCAAACAGTGCGACTCTGACGGCGGCACTGTCCGTGTGCGGGGCGTTTTGCGGAAAGAGCGTTGTTCCCGTGTTCGGAACCTGTTTTGCTCTGAGCATGATGACCATGATCGTGCCGGGGATTGATCTGTCCGGCTTTGTGAATCTGATCAAGAAAACCTGGATGACCGTTTTCGGATTTCTGTCCCTGCTCCTGACCGCGGCGCTGTCCATGCAGACACTGCTGGCTGCCAAAAGCGATTCTTTGGGTATGAAGAGCGCCAAATACGTTGCCGGCAACCTGATTCCCGTTCTGGGCGGAACGGTGGCGGGGACGCTGGGAACGCTGGGAGCTTCGGTCGAGCTGATACGGTCCTCCGTCGGCATTTGCGGCATGCTTCTCCTTCTGTTGCTGTTGCTTCCGTCTCTTTTGCACATTCTGGTATTGCGTTTGGTCTATATGAGCGCAGGGGCGCTTGCCAGAACACTCGGGTGCGGCGACGAGGCGGGACTGTTCGGGGAACTGACATCTCTGTATGGCTATCTTGCCGGTACGGCGTGTGTATGCACGGTCGTGTTTTTCATTTCTTTTGCGTTGTTATGCGGTTGCGGGACTGCGTATTGACAGAGGGGAGGACGGGATGCGGGAAACGGTGATTGCGCTTTTTCTTTCGGTTCTCGGGCTGTCGATTATTTCCATGCTTGCACCGGGAGAAGGGAAAGGCATCCGGTTGGTTGTGGGATTGTGCGTCATTGTTGCGTTGCTCGTGCCCCTGAAAAATCTTGCGGCGGATTTTTCCGCAGATACCCTGCTTTCTCTGTCTCCGTATCCGGACAGGGAAAACGGGGAGGAAGAGAGTCGGTACCGGGCAGAGCTTGCGTCGGTGTTGCAGGAAGCAGGCAAGGCAGGGCTGGAATCGGAGGTGGCGGCACGGCTGGGGGGGGCAATTTGGGGCTGTCGGCACAATTCGGGATGGACAGAGCGGATTTCAGAGTCCGCGTGGATACGGTTTCTGTCAACGGCGAACTGCGGACCGAGAAAATTGTGGTGCTGCTATCCGGCAGTGCGGTTTTCAAGGACCCGCACGCGATCAGCGCTTACGTGGAGGAATGGGTCGGATGTCAGTGCGCGGTTGCGTTGGAATCATAACGAATCGGGGAGGAAGAGAGGAAGAGAAGATGAACGGAGAAAAAGCGGGAAACGGTCAGGGAGGCGGCATCGGCAAGGGGTGGCTGTGGATTCTTGCAGGCGGATTGGTTGCGGGAGTTTTGCTTTTGGTATTCGGCGGTATGAGTACGGGAAAGAGCAAAGAAGGAAAAGAACAGCTACCCGCGGTGAATGACGGGGAAATTCTGAGCTACCAGAGCATGTTGGAGGAAAAGGTTACGGCGCTTGTTGAGCAGGTTGCCGGTGCGGGAAAGGCGAGTGCGGCTGTTACACTGAGCGGTGGGTTTGAATACGTCTACGCACAGAATATGACCGACAAAGGGGGGAATGTTTCCAGTACATATATCTTAGTGGGGAGCGGTTCTTCCGAATCGGCGGTATACCTGCGGGTAAAAACACCGACAATTGCCGGAATCGGCATTGTTTGCGACGGCGGCGGGGACGCAGCTGTGCGCAGGGAGATTGTGGAGTTGCTGTCTGCGGCGTTCGGGCTGGGATCCAACCGGATTTATGTGACGGGAAGGGGGTAAACGGACGGTCCAAAGAAAATCAGATCAGAAAATAAAAAATCGGCATATTCCGTTGTAGCGGTCCGTATAATGTAGCGTAAACAAAATAAAAAACCGTATGGAGGTTGTGTTATGAACATGAAAAATGGATGGAACTCTTTCAAGGGATTTTTCGTTCGGTTGGGGAAAAAGAATCTGATTATTGTCGGTGCCGTGGTATTGATCGGTGCGGCGGTCTGGCTGAATTTCATTTTCTTTTCATCCGGTAACAGCAAGGGCGACGGAAACGCCTATGGTGCAAGTGCGGGAATGTCCTCCAATTACGGCACCGAACATACGACTAAGGAAGTCGGAACGGAAGCATCCGGCGCAGACGCTTCGACGGAAGCGTATTTCTCCGCAGTTCAGGTATCCCGGCAGCGCGCCAGAGATGAGGCGCTTGAAGTGCTGAACGCCGTTGTTTCCAACGAAAAGGCGGATGATGCAGTCAAAGCAAACGCACTTTCCGAAATTACCAAGATTTCGCAGGAAATGCGCAAGGAATCGGACATTGAGACCCTGATTCAGTCCAAAGGATACTCCAGATGCCTTGCCGTGATCAACGGTGACAGCGCCAATATCGTAGTTGCCTGCGAAAGCGGAAAACTGGAGAGCGCACAGCTTGCGCAGATCAATGCGATTGTGTATGAACAGGCGGGAATCGCCCCCACAAATATTACCATCAGCGCCAAGAAAGGGTAAAAATGCCCGGATACGGGGAGGAGCAGTCCTCCCCATTTTGTTTTCTCTGCATTTTTCACATTTGCCTGCATTCGGCATACAATGTAGTGAATATTCCGGAATGCAGGAGGAACGAATATGAAAAACGAACTGGTATGTTTTGCATCTGCCAATACAAGATACGGATTTTCCGGATTTTTTGCGGAGCGTTTTGCGGATGTCGGGAAGCTTTACATTCTCAAAGGCGGACCGGGGACGGGAAAAGGACGTTTTCTGCGTGATGTCGCGACCTGTGCCAGAACGCGCGGGTATACGGTCGAGGAGATTTTGTGCTCGTCCGACCCACTTTCCTTAGACGCAGTGGTTTTGCGCAAGGGCAATGACGCACTGGCAATTGCCGACGGTACCGCGCCGCATGTCATGGAACCGGACGTGCCGGGCGTTCGTGAGGAGCTGATCAATCTCGGCGCCTTTTGGGACAGCGACAGACTGCAAAAAGAAAAAAGCCGTATCCTGACGCTGGAGCAATACCGGCGCGCCTGTTGGAAGCGTGCCTACGATGCGCTTGCCGCCGCAGGAAAGGGGGAAGATGTGTCGGGGGGGGGGGG
>FR890569.1:98404-111454 GCA_000433415.1 Clostridium sp. CAG:448 | reverse complement strand
CGTTTGAGCGCCAGAATCGGAACCGGTGAGGGATTTTCCGAAGAGCATTTGTTCCAGGACGGGATGGGCATGCGTGGTGTGGTTCATCTGGATGGAATCCGGAAGATGGCACAGCCGTGCGTTCTGATCCGCCGCTTTTACGGATTGGAGTATCGGTTGAACGCCGCGCTGCATGCATGTGCGAGAAAGCGGGGGCACCATGTGGTGGCTGTCCACGATCCGTTTGATCCGTCAAGACTGAACGGCATTTATCTGCCGCAAAGCGGTGTCGGCTTTTTGATTGCGGAGCAGATAGATGCTGAAACGCATGCGATTGATCTGCGCAGATGTGTCCGCAGGGATGCGTGGCGTGCGGTGCGGGGGGAGGTTCGCAGCGTTTTGCGACTGCGGGACGATCTTATGCGCCTGGCACTGTCCTGTATGGCACGTGCAGGGGAGTATCATTTTGAATTGGAGGATATTTACGGGTATGCCATGGATTTTGCGCAAAAAGAGAAGGCGTGCGAGAATTTTTGCGCGCGTGTTCTGCCGGAATGAGATTGCCCGTTCCTGACTGTTGTTTTCAGTATACCAAAACCATCTGTGTGGCGTAGCGTACCAGGACTTTCCTGTAAAAAGAAAACCAAAAGCGCCGGCGCAGAAGAAACAGGTGCTCCCCCTCCTGCCGAAAGGCATTGAAGAATCCGTGCCCGCCCAATCCGCGCAAGGACCAGAAATACGGCGTCACGACCAGAACGACACTGTCCGCCGCTGCTGCCATACAGACAGCATTGGCTTTGAAAAAGGAAGAGGCGGCAAATCCGCTTCCGCGGACGGGAAAAAAAACGGTTACATGTTTGTTTTTGACCGCAGTGCCAAGCTGTGTCCGCCGGCGACTGCCCAACAGGATGCCGCTGAGTATCGCGATTCCGGCGGTAAGCACAAAAAAGGGAAAAAAGGTCAGATAGAAAGCGCTGATCAGAAGGAACAATGCTCCTGTTTCCAATGCAGACAGGAGCATTGTTCCGACCGTAAGCAGGAAAGAAACGAAGGAAAGTCTGCGTGCGATCAGAAATCCTTTTTTCAGCAAGCGGAAGAATGCCGATGTGCGCAGACTGCCCTGTACATAGGAAAAATAATTGTTTTTTCTGTATCGTTTGTACCCGGTCGCGCCCGCAAGCAGCATTTCCTGCGCGGTCTGTTGTCGCTCTCGCTCCTGTCGACCCTCTTTTTTTCCGAACATTGCTTTTTCCTCCGTGCGGTTTGGTTCGTTTTACCGATTCTATTGTTTAGTATGGTTGCACCGATATGGAAATATGCCAAAAATTTTTTCAAAATGCTATTGACATCAGGGCATAAAGTGTGTAGAATAGGTGTAAATGAGTGCGGAGATTTGCCGTGCTGACAGAATAGGAGGACACCCCATGAAAAGACGATTACTTTGCCTGCTCCTTGCATCTGTGATGCTTTTCGGTAGTATGATCGGTTGCGCAAATGAAAACAAACCGGATAGCACCGATTCCAAGAAGGACACACAGGCAGCCACCAACACAACCGAATCCGACACATCTGAGCAGGGTTACACCGATTCGGTACCGGAAATGAACCTGAACGGAAAAGAAATCAGCATCCTTGCCAAAAAGAAGGCAGGCGTTGAGGATGAGCTGTACAGCGAAGGAGAAAAGGGTATTCTGATCAATGACAAAGTTTATATCCGCAACCGCAATGTAGAGGATCGGCTGGGAGTAAAAATGAAGGTTGACCTTGTTGACGAGCCGCATGAGAATCTTCCGAAGGAAGTTGCTTCCGGTTCCGGTCATTTTGTAATCTCGGATTCCACCTATTTTGCCATTCAGGAAGTGATGAAGGGAAGTTACCGCAACCTGAACGAATCGCCCTATGTCGATACCGACAAGCTTTATTGGTCGCAGGGGTATAACAATATTGCATCTTACGGTGACAAGCAGTACCTTGCCACGGGGTCCATTGCGCTCTCTCTGTTCCGTTACATGTTTATCACGATCTACAATAAGAAGTTGTTTGAAAACAAAGGCGTCGGCGATCTTGTTGAGGTTGTCAAAAATTATGAATGGACGCTTGAGTACCAAGAGAGTATCATTAAGGACACCTATGTGGATGTCAACAACAATGGGAAAATGGATAAGGACGATTTTTACGGATTTATTACCGGAGACATCGTCAGTGTGGACCCGTACTGCGTCGCATCCGGCATTGAGTTGATTTCTAAAGACGAATCGTCGGGCGAGTGGATTTACGATACGAGCAAACTGGAACAGATGGATGCCCTGGGAGAGATTGTACGCCGGATCTATAAGGAGTGCAACGGTACGTACGTATTCAAGGGGGCTGAGTCTGACGATACCGGTAAGACAAACATTGTGGAAATGTTTTCAAATCAGAACGGAATGATGGCGACCGTGCAGTTATATGCATTGGAGACCAATGCCGGAAATATGGATTTCGATTACGGCATCGCTCCTATTCCCAAACTCTCCAAGGACCAGAAATTCTATGCATCCTATGTACAGGACCAGGTGACAAGTTACGGAATATCCATTGTGACCAAGGATGACGATATGGAGATGGTCAGTGCGTTCCTGGAAGCACTTGCATCCGAAAGCTACAAGATTGTCGTGGATGCATATTATAATACCGCACTTTACCGGTATCTGAAGAACCCGGAATCCAAGGAAACACTGAACATGATTTACGATTCCGTCAAATTTGATTTTGTCGGTGCATACAGCAATCTGATTACGGGATGTGTCATGCGTGACCAACTTCGCCCGATTCTTTCCGGATCGAATACAAGAGGTATTTCCTCCACAATGAAGAGATGGGAGCCGAAGGCTTCAAAGGCACTTAAAGATATCAATCAAAAGCTTGATAAACTGTCGGATTAACGGTTTTTTGACGGACCGTTTTACGGAGCCGGGGACTGAAGGGTTCCCGGCTCGTTTTTTGACCACAATTTGGCTGATAAAAGGTGTGATTTCGACATAAATTACGAAAGAAATTTCTTGTTTTGCCAAAAGTGATAGAAAAAGGACTTTACAGATGGAATATTTTGTGTTATAATAAAGACAGCCGCGAGGCGAGAATTTATCGTATAAAAGGAGATTTCAGGAATGACAAAGAAGGAATTGATCGACGCCGTCGCTGCCAAGACGGGCGTTTCAAAGAAGGATGCGGGCGCTGTTGTTGACGCGGCGCTGAATGAAATTGTAACCGCTCTCGCAAATGACGATGCGGTTCAGATTGCGGGATTCGGCACATTTGAAACACGTAAGAGAGAAGCGAGAACGGGGATCAATCCGAAGACAAAAGAGAAGATCGTTGTTCCCGCAACAACCGTTCCTGCGTTCAAGGCTGGCAAGGCTCTCAAGGATGCCGTGAAGTAAATCATATTCCGAAAATGAGAGTAGCAGAGGATCTGTTCCCGCACCGTTTGCGCTGAAAAGATCCTCTGTTGCGCTTTTACAGGGGGATTTTTTGATATGTTTGAAAAAATGGTCAGAACGCAGACTGCAAAACAGGAACGCACCTTAGAGGAGTGGCTGCGCCGGCATGACAGTGAAAATCCGTTTCCGGCGGATGTGTCTCTGACAAAAAATATTGACTACCTCGGGGACGGAAAAGCCTGCCACAGAATGGATCTGTACAGACCGGCGAACTGTGCACAACCTTTGCCGGTATTGATCAACATTCACGGCGGCGGATTTCTTCTGGGAAAAAAGGAAGTCAACCGGTTGTTTTGTGCGCAGATGTGCGGATTCGGATTTCTTGTTTGCTGTCTTGAGTATCCGCTCGTTCCGGATGTGGATATTTTTCAGGTCTTTCAGGATTTGACCGTCGGGATCAATCATGTGGCATCAGTCGCGGCGCAGTATGGCGGAGATCCGGAGCGACTGTATCTGTGCGGTGACAGTGCGGGCGCCTACCTTTGTACTTATCTTGCGGCGATGCAGAACAATTTGTCGATGGCGCAGGCTGCGCATGTAGCGCAGATCAAACCGCAAATCAAAGCGCTTGGACTGATCAGCGGAATGTTCTATACCTGCAAGCATGATCAGATAGGATTTTTTCTGCCGGATTCCGTTTATGGAAGGGGATGGCGTAAACATGCGTTTTTCCCTTATACAAATCCGGAGAATCCGGTACTTGCAGGATGTTTGCCGCCGTGTTTTCTGGTCACGGCAAAGGGAGATTTTCTGCGCCATTACAGCCGCTCCTTTGCCAAAGTCCTGCAAAAGAACGGGATAGAAACCCGCCTTCTGGATGTGGATGCCGGCAAAAAACTGCCGCACGCTTTTTCCGCCATGCTCCCGGAAACGCAGGAGGCACAGAATGCCAATCGGGACATGGCTGCATTCCTTTTGTCGCATTCCTGATTTGTGTATATTTTGTATAGAGAAGGACGTCGTTTGACCGATGTCCTTTTTTGCAGCGCAGATCGTATTGTTTACAATTACGTCATTGATTTTCCTGTCGCATGATTATATAATATTGAATGTTCTAATATTAGATTATCGGAGGATTCATATGACGGAATGGAAGATGAATGCATCCAAAATGTTTCAGAATGCCACTAAATTTTTGGAAGCTTATCACGTGGTTTTGCAGCCGATCTGCAAAGAATCCGGCTTGCCGCCCATGGCGGTGGATATTCTGCTGTTTTTTTCCAATAATCCCGACCGGGATACTGCGCGGGACGTATGTCAATGCCGCGGTTGGAAACCGGGGATTGTCTCGGTTCACATCGAGCGTCTGGTCAATGAGGGATTGCTGGAACGGCAGGAGGTTCCGGGGGACCGCCGGAAGAACAGATTGGTTTGTACGGACAAAGCACAGCCCCTGATCCGCAGGGCGAGGGTACTGCAAAAGGGTTTTGCGGAAAAACTGATGTCGGGGTTGCGTCAGGAACAGATTGCGGAATTCAGAAACTGTCTTTCCGTGATCGACCGAAATATCACGGAAATCCGGGAGAACGGCATCTCTGCGGGAGAAACGGAGGGAGAGGAAACATGTTAAAGCTCTTTAAGAACATGCGGCGCCGGGAGGTACTGATGGCGTTGCTCTGTTTTGTGCTTGTGATCGGTCAGGTTTATTTTGACCTGCGTCTGCCGGATTACATGACGGAGCTGACCACTCTGATCAAGACGACCGGAGAGACCGCCGAGATTGCGCGCGTTGGCTTCAAGATGTTGGGGTGTACCCTGATCAGCGCCGTTTTTGCGGTCGCCTGCGGTTATCTCGCCGCGAGAACCGCGTCCGGTTTCAGTTTTGCGGTGCAGGAAAAGCTGTTTTATCACGTGATGTACAGCGGAAAAGAAGAGATGCAGGAATTTTCCGTTCCCAGTCTGATTACCCGTACCACAAACGATATTACCCAGATTCAGATGATTGTCGCAATGGGAATGCAGATGGCGATCAAAGCGCCGATTATGGCGGTCTGGGCGCTGATTAAGATCCTTGGCAAGAGCTGGGAGCTGTCTGCGGTGACGGCGGGATTTGTCGTTGCAATCTGTGCAACCGTATTCTGTGTGATGTCTGTTTGTCTGCCGCGTTTCCGCATTGTCCAGAAGCTGACGGACAAAATCAACCGGGTCGCCAGGGAAAACCTGACAGGAATCAATGTTGTGCACGCTTTTAATGCGGAAGCCTATCAAAACAAAAAATTTGACGGACCGAGCAGCGAAATGATGCGGACACAGATGAAAAATCAGCGTCTGTTTGCATTGATTCAGCCGGTCATGGGATTGGGAATGAACGGTCTCGCGCTTGTGATCTATTGGCTCGGAGCGGCGCTGATCGACCGTATCCCGATGACGGATTCCGCGGCCCGCCTTGCGATGTTCAGCGATGTGATTGTATTCAGCACCTATGCCACCTATGTTGTGATGTCATTTATGATGCTGGTCATGATTTTCATGCTTTGGCCGCAGGCACAGGTTTCCGCCGAGCGGATTAACCAGGTGTTTGACAGCCAGCCGACCGTCCACGAGGGAACCATCACGGAGGGAAAAGCGTGCGGGACGCTGGAGTTCCGTCAGGTTTCCTTTCGGTATCCGCACGCTGTCGAAGATGAACTGAGCGATATTACCTTTGAAGTCAAAAAAGGTGAAACCCTTGCCGTTATCGGCGCAACGGGAAGCGGAAAGACGACACTGGTCAGCCTGATTCCGCGCTTCTATGATGTCGGTTCCGGAGAAGTGCTGGTGGACGGTGTGAACGTGAAGGATTACACCTTTGAGGCACTGTACAACAAAATCGGTTATGTCACGCAAAAAGCGGTTTTGTTTGCCGGATCTGTCCGGGATAACGTCTTTTTCGGCGAGAGTGAGGCGCCCGCGGACGACGACACGCTCCGTGAGGCGATTGCGCTTTCACAGGCGGAGGAATTTGTCTCAAAGCTGCCCGACGGAGCGGAACACCGGGTCGCACAGTTGGGCAGAAATATGTCCGGCGGGCAGAAACAGCGTCTGTCCATTGCGCGTGCGCTGGCGAGAAAACCGGAAATTCTGATTTTTGATGATTCGTTTTCCGCTCTTGATTACCGCACGGATGCAATGCTGCGCGAAGGATTGACCGAAAAACTGAGCGGTACGACCAAGGTCATTGTTGCACAGCGTATCAGTACCATCCGCCATGCCGATAAAATTATTGTTCTGGATCGCGGAAAAGCAGTGGACATCGGTACGCATGAGCAACTGATGGAACGTTGCGCGGTCTACCGCGAAATTGCGACTTCGCAGTTGAGTGCGGCGGAACTTGCGTGATCATGGGGGGAATGGATATGCAAAAGAAACAGGCAAAGAGGCAGACAGGCAGGGCATTGGTTCGTTCCGCTGCCTATCTGCGTTCAGGAACGGGAGCCATTGTTGTAGCGTTGGTGCTCGCAGCGCTCAGCGCCGTTATGACCATCATGGGACCGGATAAAATCGGAGAGATCGCCACAAAAATGTCGGACGGTTTGTTTGACGGAATTGATCTCGGCGCGATTGCAAAAATCGGAATTTTTTTGGCGGTGATCTATCTTTTGAGCGCCCTGTTTGGGTTTGTCCAGCACTATATTATGGCAACCGTCACATTGAAGATGTCATACCGTATGCGCGGAGAACTGTCCGAGAAAATCAACCGGGTTCCGCAAAAGTATTTCAATTCCACGTCGCAGGGGGATATCCTCAGCCGGATTACCAATGATGTGTCCACGTTGCAGCAGGGGCTGACTAACAGCCTGCCGACCATTATCAGCGCCGTAACGCAGTTTGTGGGATGTCTGATTATGATGTTTGTGACGGAATGGCACCTGGCATTGATCTCACTCGGCGTGACGCTGATCGGAATGGTCCTGACCGTCCTGATCATGTCCAAATCGCAGAAATTCTTTGCCGCACGGCAAAAAAGTCTGGGTGAGATGAACGGATATATCGAAGAAATGTACTCCGGGCATGATGTTGTACGGATCAGCCGCGCGGAAAAGCAGGTAGAGTCCCGCTTTGATGCGCTGAACGCCGAAGTCTACCGGGCAAATTGGAAATCACAGTTCCTTTCCGGCATCATGCAACCGCTGATGAACGTGATCGGCAACATTTCTTATGTTGCGGTTTGTGTGTTCGGTTCTGTTCTTGCGTTGAACGGGACGATTAAGTTCGGTGTCATAGTTTCTTTTATTCTCTATGTCCGGCTTTTCACCTCGCCTCTGACACAGATTGCACAGGGAATGACCAATCTCCAGACCGCATCCGCTTCCGCGCACAGAATATTTGATTTTCTGGAGAGCGAGGAAATGGAGGATGAGAGCGGCAAGAATGCCGCGGTGACGGATGTGCGCGGCGAAGTCGAATTTTCACATGTCAGATTCAGTTATCCGGATTCACCGGATAAAGTTATCATCAAGGATTTTTCCGCGCACGTCAGCCCCGGACAGAAGGTTGCCATTGTCGGACCGACCGGCGCGGGGAAAACAACCATGGTCAATCTGCTGATGCGCTTTTTTGAGATCAACAGCGGAAGCATTCGGATTGACGGCGTACCGATTGACCGGATGCGCCGGGAAAATGTGCACGAACTGTTCGGTATGGTCCTGCAGGATACCTGGCTGTTTGAGGGGACAATCCGTGAAAACCTGGTGTACAATATGAAAAAAATCACCGATGCACAACTGGAGCGTGTTTGCGCCGCATGCGGACTTGATCAGTTTGTACACGCTCTGCCGGATGGATTTGATACGGTTCTTTCGGAAAGCACCAGTATTTCCGCCGGTCAGAAGCAGTTGTTGACCATTGCGCGTGCAATGCTGCAGAACGCGCCGATGCTGATTCTGGACGAGGCAACCTCTTCGGTTGATACCAGAACGGAATTGCAGATTCAGCGTGCAATGGACGAACTGACCAAAGGAAGAACCAGTTTTGTCATTGCGCACCGTCTTTCTACCATCAAAAATGCCGACCTGATCCTGGTTTTGCGTGACGGCGACGTCATAGAAAGCGGCACGCATGAGGAACTGATGTCACAAAACGGTTTTTATTGCGAACTGTACAACAGCCAGTTTGAAAAAGCGCAGGCAGTCCCGTCCTGACCGGTCAATACAGCAAAAAATCCTCCTTCCCGTATGCGGAAGGGGGATTTTTTGCGGCAGGGCGAACTCAGTTGTAAAAAAAATGTTAAATCCGCATTGTCTATGGACAGATCACAAAAAAAGGAGTATAATAAAATGAATGTGCCGCTCATAAGTGATTTGATCGGTGATAAACCATAATGAAACAGTAATGAGGAGGAAAAGTTATGATCCTTGCCATCCTTGCCGCCGGAATGGGTTCCCGGTACGGCGGACTTAAGCAGATCGATCCAATTACGGACGACGGAGATTTTATTATTGATTTTTCCATATACGATGCCATTCAGGCGGGATTCGACCAGGTTGTCTTTATCATCAAACGCGAAAATTATGAAGCTTTTCACGAAACGGTCGGAAAGCGCGTTTCCAAATATATCAAAACCGCCTATGCTTTCCAGGATTTAGAGGACCTGCCGGAAGGGTGCAGTGTGCCTGCCGGTCGGATCAAACCGTGGGGAACCACGCATGCGGTGCTGGCTGCACGGGAGCTGCTGACCGAAAATTTTGCGGTCATCAATTCGGATGACTTTTACGGCAGGGATGCCTTTCTGAAGCTGGCGGCGCATTTGCGTCAGCCGGCAGAGTATATGCGCGGGCATTACTGCATGGTCGGATATGTGTTGCGCAATACGCTGACCGATTTCGGCACGGTTTCACGCGGCGAGTGTGTCATCGATAAAACCGGGCACCTCTGCTCGGTGACCGAGCGCAAGAAGATTGCGCGGCAGGGAAATGACGCTGTTTTTACTGACGACGGAAACGAGATTCCTTTGTCGGGGGATACGGTGGTATCCATGAACTTTTGGGGCTTCGGACCGGACGCAATTGCGCATTTTAAGAATGATTTTGATGCGTTTATGCACAGCAGTGCGGCAAAAGAATGCAAGAGCGAGTGCTTTTTGCCGGAAACGGTTGACCGTATGATGAAGGCGGGGCTGTGCGATGTGACAGTGGATGCAACCGATGCGGTATGGCATGGCGTGACCTATGCGGAAGATAAGCCGAATGTTGTCCGCTCGGTGCGTAAACTGATCGAGGCGGGCGAGTATCCCGCGCATTTGTGGGGGGAGAATCATGAAGAGTAATACAGAAATTGCGTTACGTATCGCCGGAAAGTTTGTCACCGACGGAACGCCGGTCGCGGCGGAGGAATGCTGCACCGGTCATATCAATCAGACTTTCTTTATTACCTGCGAAGGAGGTGCGTGCAGCCCGCACAGGTATGTGTTGCAGGAGATCAACACCTCTATTTTCAAGAACCCGGATGAGGTGATGGAGAATATTTACCGCGTGACCGGACATATCCGGCGGAAGTTGGCAGAGAACGGCGGGGATGCAGAGCGCGGAACGCTGTGCATTGTGGACACGGTTGCAGGCAACTGGATTTACCGTACCGACGACGGGGACGTCTTCCGGATGTACGAATTTACGGAGGGAACCGTCTGCCTGCAGAATGTGGAGTCAGCCGAGATGTTCGGAAAGGTCGGCTATGCCTTCGGACATTTTCAGCGGCAGCTTTCCGATTTTGACGCCTTGCTTCTGCACGAGAGTATTCCGCATTTTCATGATACGGTATCCCGGTTCCGGGATTTTGTGACGGCAGTTTCGGAAGATCGCGCGGGGCGCGCGGAAAGCGTGAAGCCGGAGATTCAGTTTGTGCTTGACCGGGAGAAAACCTGTTCTTATATCATGGATCGGATTGCCGACGGTCGCTTGCCGCTGCGCGTTACGCATAACGATACCAAGCTGAATAATATTTTGCTGGACAAAAACACGATGGAAGGGCTTTGCGTGATCGACCTTGATACGGTGATGCCCGGTTCGGTGCTTTGCGATTTCGGAGACAGCATCCGGTTCGGTGCGTCCAGTGCGGCAGAGGATGAAACCGATCTGAATGCGGTTTACATGCGCCTTGAAATGTTTGATGCCTTTGCCGAGGGCTTTATCGGCGGATTGGACCACGCGCTGACCGAGGAGGAAATCAAGGATATGCCGATGGGAGCGTTGATTCTGACGTTGGAAACGGGAATCCGCTTTTTGACCGACTATCTGAACGGCGATACTTATTTCCGGATCCTTTACCCGCAGCATAACCTTGACCGCGCCCGCAATCAGTTCAAACTGGTGACGGATATGGAAGTCAAAATGCCGCTGATGGATGCCATCATCAAAAAATATATCTGAAATCACGGTCAAGGCATTACCGCGCAATTCCGATGGTGCAATTGCGCAGTCGGATTTTTCGTCAGACAATACAAAAATTCGCAGGCTGTAGCAGCGCTACTGGCAAGGATTTTTGTGAAGTATGACGGAAAAGACGCAAGCAAGTATGCCTGCGCAAATTGCGCTGCGCAAATTACGCTGCGCAAATTGCGCTGCGCGGATTGCGCGGTGATGCCGTAAAATCAAAATATATCTGGATTGCAATGAGAAAACGGAGGAACCCCAAATGTCTATTCTGATTACCGGCGGTGCCGGTTTTATCGGCTCCCATACCTGCGTTGAATTACTCAACGAAGGCAATGAGCTGGTTGTTGTTGATAATTTCTGTAACAGTCATCCGGTCGTGCTTGACCGCATCCGGGAGATTACGGGAAAAGATTTTCGCTTTTACCGTGTGGATCTTTTGGATCGGGAGGCGCTTGACAGCGTGTTTGATGAAAACCCGGAGATTGACAGCTGCATTCATTTTGCCGGCTTGAAAGCCGTCGGAGAATCGGTTCACCAGCCGTTGCGGTATTATCACAATAACATCACCGGTACGCTGAATCTGTGTGCTTCCATGGAGGCGCACGGGGTCAAGACCATTGTGTTCAGTTCTTCCGCAACCGTTTACGGGAAACCGGCGAGTGTGCCCATCCGGGAGGATTTTCCGACCGGCGGAACCACCAACCCTTACGGGGAAACCAAGCATATGATTGAGCGGATTCTGAGCGACCTGTGCGTGGCGGATCCGACCTTCAGCATCTCTCTTTTGCGCTATTTCAATCCGATCGGTGCGCACCGTTCCGGGATGATCGGCGAAGATCCCAACGGAATTCCGAACAACCTGCTGCCTTATGTGACGCAGGTGGCTTCCGGCAGGTTGGAAAAGCTGACAGTCTACGGCAATGACTATGCAACACACGACGGAACCGGTGTTCGCGACTATATTCACGTCGTGGATCTGGCGCAGGCGCATCTTGCGGCACTCCGTCGCGCACGCAGTGTCAAAGGGGTTGAGATTTACAATATCGGTACGGGAAAGGGATATTCCGTTTTGGATATCGTCCATGCATATGAGGCGGCAACCGGAAAGAAAGTCCCCTATGTGATCGGTCCGCGCCGGGACGGCGATATTGACGAATGCTATGCGGATCCGTCAAAGGCGGCACGCGTGCTGGGATGGCGCGCAAAATACGGGATTGAGGACATGTGCCGCGATGCAAACAACTGGCAGGAAAAAAATCCGAACGGCTACGAGAGATGACGGCGAGGTAAAGAATGGGGATTCATACTTTTTTATTCGGTCATACCTCGTCCGGTGAACCGGTCTTTGCCCGCACCGTCGGGAATCGGAACGGGATGCGCATGACGGTGCTTGATTACGGCGCAACCATTCAGTCCCTGTGTGTTCCGGACAGAAACGGTGTCATGCGCGACATCGTGTGCGGCTATGATGACGTATACGGTTACGAGAAGGATACCACTTATTGCGGGGCAATTGTCGGCAGATGGGCAAACCGGATCGGCAAAGGCGCTTTTTCCCTGGACGGTAAATCCTATACGCTTGCCTGCAACAACGGTGAAAATCATCTGCACGGGGGCAGTGTCGGATACAGCCACCGGATATGGGCTTGCAGGGAAGAGGGGGAAGATACACTCTCCTTTGCGCTGGACTCGCCGGACGGCGAGGAAGGCTATCCGGGGACCTTGCATATCACGGTGACGTACCGGCTGACAGAGGACAACGCACTTTCCATCCGTTATTTTGCACAGGCGGAATCCAAAAGCGTCATCAATCTGACCAATCATACCTACTTCAATCTGGGCGGTTTCGCATCGGGAGACGTCCTGCGTCAGCAGCTCCGTCTGGACGCAGACGCCTATCTGCGCACCGACGCAGGATTGATTCCGACCGGGGAGATTGTCTCCGTCATAGGTACGCCGTTTGATTTTACGAAAAGCAAACCGATCGGTCAGGACCTTTTTGCCGATTGTGCAGATCTGCACCTTGCGGGCGGATACGACCATTGCTTCTGTTTCCCCGATGGTGCACAATCCGAGGCAGTTTTGCGCGGCTGTGCCTATGACCCGGAAAGCGGTTGCGGACTGGAGCTTTATACGGATCAGCCGTGCGTGCAGTTGTATACGGCGAACTTCCTGAAGAAACCTGATTATCCGCTCAAAGGCGGTTATCCCCAGGCGGGGGAAACACCAATATTGTCGGG
>FR890569.1:96292-98391 GCA_000433415.1 Clostridium sp. CAG:448 | reverse complement strand
TCACGCATTTTGCCTGGAAACCGAGCGGATGCCCGACAGTATGAACCATCCGGGCTTTACTGCGTGTACGATTAATCCCGATGCTCCGTACACACACCATACCATATACCGCTTCTTTGCCAAATAAGCGACAGAGAGAAGAGAGAGCGGAAGTTATATTGCGTTTTCCACGCCTGTGCAGTTTGCCCGGGCGTGGATTTTCTTTCGTCCCCTGCATATGTACATGCCATACTTCCATATCATGTGATGAATGAAAGGTGGTGCTGTTTATGATACGATTGAATTTTTTGCGTGTTGTTGCGCTGATTCTGTCCTTTACGCTTATGATCGGTGCTTTTTGCCTTGCGCTGTATGCATCTGAGGAGCCGCTTTTGGTGGCACCGAATCCGGGGGCGGCAGGTACAGCCTCCGGCTTGCAGGATCAGACAAAAACGGGGAAAAACACAGGCGCAGAAGACAGCGCGCCGATGGGAGACCCCGGATTTGACCCGGATTGCAAGAGCTGCGTGCTGATGGAGGCATCGACGGGAAGAATTCTGTATGCAAAGAACGGAGAGGAAGCATTACCGCCGGCATCCGTGACCAAAATCATGACGCTGCTGTTGGTCATGGAGGCGATTGACGCCGGCAAACTGCACTGGGATGATATGATTACTGCCGGTGCGCACGCCTGCTCCATGGGCGGTTCGCAGATCTATCTGAAAGAAAACGAGCAGATGACTGCCGAGGATATGATCAAGAGCGTGGTGATTGCCTCGGCGAATGACGCGGCGGTCGCACTGGCGGAACATGTGATGGGGAGCGAAGAGGCGTTTGTCAAAGCCATGAATCGCCGGGCAGAGGAGCTCGGAATGCAGAATACCCACTTTGAGAATACGAACGGTCTGGATGATACCGCGCAGAATCACCGGATCAGTGCCAAAGACATTGCGATTATGTCCCGCGCGCTGATTTCGCACAAGCGGATTCTTACCTACAGCTCAACATGGATGGATACCGTCCGCGACGGCGCGTTCGGTCTGACGAACACCAACCGCCTCGTGCGGTTTTACAAAGGATGCAACGGACTGAAAACCGGTTCTACCTCAAAAGCCGGTTTCTGCGTGAGCGCAACCGCCGATCGGGACGGAATGACCCTGATCTGCGTCATTATGGGTGCCGAAACCCGCGACAAACGGAATGCGACTGCGGCATCTCTTTTGGACTGGGGCTTCGCTACTTACGGGCTGTACAGCGATCCGGGCGGCACAACGGACCCTGTCCGTATCCGCGGCGGTGTGACGGATTCTCTGACCGGATCTTATCCTGCGTATACCTGCGTGCTGGAAAAGGCGGAAACGGAACGGGTGCAGAAGGTGATTTCCTTGGAGGAAGGTCTTGCGGCACCCATCAAAAAAGGGGAGAAAATCGGTACGGTTTCCTATATGCTTGGGGAACAGACACTGGCAACTACGGATATTCTTGCCGATGAATTCGTGGAAAAAATCGGTTACTGGGGATTGTTTTTGCGGATGCTGGCGGATTTTTTGCTGATTTAAACGGCAGAATTCAGAAAAAAATCCTGAAATCATCTTGAAAAGAGCAGAAAAATGAAGTATAATAAAAGCATCGAAGAAAGAAAGCAGAGGATGCAAATCTATGTCGCTGAAGCTGAATGACCGGTATCTTGCCGGATTTATTGATGCGGAAGAATATGAAAACGGAAAGCAGATGTTGCTCACCGCGCAGAAAATGCTGCGGGACCGCAACGGCGCCGGATCGGATTTTCTCGGGTGGGTGAACCTGCCGCGTGATTATGACCGGGCGGAATTTGCGCGCATAAAGGAAAGTGCACGCAGAATATGCAAAGACTGCCAGGCGTTCATCACCATCGGAATCGGCGGTTCCTATCTCGGTGCGCGTGCGGTCATTGAATTTTTGAAATCGCCGCTTTATAATAATCTGAAAAAGGACACGCCGGATATTTACTATGCCGGTTGCAATATCAGCGCCGCATCGCTTGCAGAACTGGTAGAGATCTGTGAAGGAAAAGACGTCTGCATCAATGTAATCTCAAAGTCCGGCACCACGACCGAGCCGGCGGTTGCATTTCGCGTTTT
>FR890569.1:85111-96257 GCA_000433415.1 Clostridium sp. CAG:448 | reverse complement strand
AGAAAAAGTACGGAAAAGAGGGTGCACGCGGGCACATTTATGTGACGACGGACCGTGCCCGCGGTACCCTGAAGACTTTTGCGGATGAGGCGGGATACGAAACATTTGTCGTGCCGGACGATGTCGGTGGGCGGTACTCGGTTCTGACGGCGGTCGGACTTCTCCCGATTGCGGTAGCCGGAATTGACATTGATGCACTGATGCAGGGCGCCGATGCGGCGCGCGCGGCATTTGATGCCGATCAGGATGCCTCCAATGACGCCTGCAGATACGCGTTAATCCGGAATATTCTGTACAGAAAGGGAAAGACAACGGAAATCCTGGTGGAATACGAGCCGTACGGCGCCATGTTCAACGAATGGTGGAAACAGCTTTACGGGGAGAGCGAAGGCAAAAACCAGCGCGGAATCTACCCTTCGTCAGTGATCTTTTCTACGGATCTTCACTCCCTGGGACAGTATATTCAGCAAGGACGGCGTAACCTGTTTGAAACGGTGATTGATGTGAAACAGGACGATGTGACGTTCCCGGTTCCGTACGATCCTGCCAATATCGACGGATTGAATTTTCTTTCGGGAATGGATCTGAACGCCGTGAAAAAAACCGCTATGCAGGGAACCCTGCTTGCGCACGGCGACGGCGGCGTGCCCAATGTCGTTCTGGAGCTTGCGGACAGAACGCCGGCGTCCGTCGGATATATGATTTACTTCTTTGAGTATGCCTGTGCCGTTTCCGGATATCTGCTCGGTGTCAATCCGTTTGACCAGCCCGGCGTGGAGGCTTACAAAAAGAACATGTTTGCCCTGCTTGGAAAGCCCGGCTATGAGGACAGACGCGAAGAATTGCAGAAGCGTCTCTCATAAGGGAAGAATTTTACAAAACCCCCTTGACCGCATGGGATTTTTGCGGTATAATAAACATGAATGAAACAACCCGGAGGTTCAAATTATGCTGAAATTATTGATCGGTGTCAAAGGCACCGGAAAAACCAAAGTTCTGATTCAGATGGTCAACAACGCACTTGATGTAACACATGGTGATGTGGTTTGTATTGAAAAGGGTGTAAAGCTGCGCTACGATGTCAAGCCGCAGTGCCGCCTGATCAATACCAATGAGTACCTTGTCTTTGATGCAAGCACCCTGTACGGTTTCATCGCAGGTATCCTTGCAAGCAACCACGATATCACAGACCTCTTTGTGGATTCCGCGCTGAAGATCTGTGAAAACGAAATGGCTGCATTTGAAAAGCTGCTTCTGGATGTCGATGAGCTGTCCACCAAACTGAATGTCAATGTGGTTATGACCTCCTCGATTCCGACCGAGGAAGCAAGCGACATCGTTAAAAAGTACATCTGACAGATTGTGAAACACAAAAATCCCGCCACATTCGGACGGGATTTTTGTGTTTGGATACGGATCAAGGCAAGAGGCAAAAAGAAAGGGGACGAATGGAATGGAAGAGGCTGTTTTGAAGGGATACAGAATCGTCAGATATGAATTTATAAATCAAATGCCACAGGGAAGCGCGATGAAAATGGGCGCAAAATACAACTATAATGTAAAATATACACCCAACAATACCTGCCGGGCGGAGCTCGGCGTGGAGATGGCGGACAAGGAGCATCCGGAGTCCTTTTGCGTGCGCGCAACCATCCTCGGTTTTTTTGATGTGGACGGCTCCGAGGAAAAGGAAAAGCTGCATGTTGCAACTTTTCGCGCGCTTTTCCCGGTATTGCGCGCGACCGTTTCCGTGATGACCTCTGCTGCAGGGGTGCCGCCCGTTCTGATACCGCAGATTCACATTGAGGATCAGGATATTTACCGCTTTGAGGTAAATCCGGGCATGAGCGGGAAATAGCAGATTATCCGATTATCTGATTGCAATCAGATGCAGATCCCATGCGGGGATATACGGTGTCCTGCGCAGGTAGAGGCGATATGCCGGCTGCAACTCGTGCAGCAAAAGGGGAAGATCAAACAAATCCTCGCTTCGGTGATAGGCTGACACCCAAAGTGCGGGTGCCTTGTCGGCAATCGTTTGCCTGGTTCCGATCAGTGCCTCATGCTCCGCTCCTTCCACGTCGTATTTGATGAAATCCACATCGCGGTCGCGCAGAAAATGATCCGGTGGCTCTACCGCAATGGTGGTTGTGCGCCGGATGCGTCCTTTGATGTCGGCAGAGGCGTTTTCCAGAATGGATGCGTTGCGGTTTCCGCTGTCATCAAAAGTGAGCGTATCCGGTTTCGACCACGCACCGCACTGCAGGGGAATCACGCGGCAACGGGTCTCGCTTTCAGCGTATGCCTGCAGTTTTGCGAAAGAACGACGGTCCGGCTCCCATGCGTATGCCGTTTGCAGTGAAGGCGCCGCGGCCAGAAGCTCACGTACCGTGTCGCCGTTGTAGGCGCCAAGATCCAGATAGGAAGAGAAGTGTTCCGCACGCAAAAGATCCCTATAGATGGTTTGCCGGGTCTGATCGGTTACGGTCAGAAAACGCAGATTTCCGGTCAGTTTGAACCGGATCATGTCTGCAAACAGATGTTTGGAAATGTCATCTGTCATCAATTCATATGCGGATTGAAGCCGGTCGAAATTTTGCCGGCAGAATGTCATATCGAACAGTGTATCGCCAAATACCGGAACATCCGGTGCGTAGAGCTCGCATTCCTTGCCGACCTGTCGGATTTTGTCCATGACATCCGGCAAAAAGGAGCCAAACGAAAGCAGCGCAACAAATCCGCTGTCCCTGTATTTGTCTTTTGCCTCCGAAAAGGACAGTACACGCCTGCCGTGAAACAGTTGCCCCCTGACAAAGCCGTCGCTTGCAAAGCAATCGCAGATATCAATCCCTTTGCGTTCACAGGTGGCAATGATTTTGTCTGCGCCGTTTCCCATACCGTACAGCAGAACCGGCTTTTGACAGGATCTGAGAGATTCCCACAAATCGTTCGTAACCGTTCCGTTTTCTTGTACGGAAGAAAACAGGAAGTTTTCGGAAAATTCCATTTTTTATCGCCTTTCTATTGACTTTTTCCGCGCAGTATGCTATAATGAACCCTACAAGTGCAAAGATTGTCGGAATAAATGTAAGAATTATGTGGATTACATATTTGTGATGCTTTATTGTATCATATGAAAATCGGTTTGTAAAGAGGGATGGAGAGAAAACAAAATGGATTGTTTGTTTTGTAAAATCATAGCGGGGGACATTCCTTCGCAAAAAGTATATGAGGATGATGCCGTTTATGCCTTCAGGGATATCCACCCGATGGCGCCGGTTCATATATTGGTGGTGCCGAAGGTGCACATCGCTTCTGCGGATGAAATCAGCGTTTCCAACAGCGCCTGTGTTGCGCGGGTGTTTGAGGCGATTCCGCGGATTGCGGCAGAGTGCGGCTTGAAGAACGGTTATCGGGTTATCACAAATTGCGGACCCGATGGTTGTCAGTCGGTTGCGCATCTTCATTTTCATGTATTGGGCGGTACGCAGCTGGCGGACCGCATGGGCTGACGCCGGAGGTGCATAATGGGTGAATCCAAGGTGAATGCTACGGGAAGCCGGAAGCAGACGTTGCAAAATGGGTTTTCGCTGAAGGAACGCGCACTTTTGTCCGCGCTGGTTTCCTTCGCACTGGTGTATACGCTCTTGTTTCAGGGTGCTTTTGAGATTTTTGCTACTAACAAAGAAGAATTGGGCTTTCGGCTTGCGGATTTTTTCCTCCCGTTGCTCCTGATTGTGATCGGATCCGCATTGGTGATCGGTGCGGCTGTAACCTTTGCCCGCGGGCGGGTGTATGACATTCTGTTTGCGGTGTTGTTTTGGCTGGTGATTGCCTCCTATTTGCAGGGGAATTTTCTGAATTTTGATCTGAATTCACTCGCGGGAGATGATGTCGGAATCGTGGCAAAGCCGTGGCAGATTGTGTTGGGGATTGCCGTTTGGGTTCTGCTCTGTGCCGGATGTATCTGTGCGGTGCTGTTGGTGAAAAAACGGGACTGGATCAAAACGGGCGCGGTATTTGTTTTGAGTATCCTGCTTGTCATGCAGATCGGCAGTGCGGTGGTTACGGGAATCCGCTACCAGGTGTTCGGTTATCAACCCGCCGACTCGGAGGAGACGACGGACACCGCCGCTTCAAATGCCGGCGAAAAAGAGCCTGCTGAGGCTTTGCTAAGCGACAAGAACCTTTATAAAATCGGGAAGAAGAGCAATATCTACGTTTTCATACTTGATCGGTTCGACGTCAGTTATTATCAGGACATTGTAAGGAAGGATCCCGATTTCTTTGATGATCTTGACGGGTTCACCTACTACCGGGACAATGTGTCGCTTTATTCGCGCACTTATCCTGCCATTGCAAGTATGATCACGGGGATTGAGCAGGATTTCAGTCAGAATGCGTCCGACTATTTCAAGACCGCTTATACCACGTCTCCGTTCCTGCACGATTTGCAGGAGAACGGCTACCGGATCGGCTTGTATATTGACAACTATTATACGTACCGGGACGCGAATATTTTTGACGGCATCGCGGACAATTTTACCAGAACCGATGGCTATTTTGTCAATGATCGCCCGGCGTTGGTAGGCAATATGATGCTTTTGTCCCTTTATCGCTATGCACCGCTCATCGCGAAGTCCTATATTTCCATTAACTCCACTTCCTTTGACGGTGTCATCGGTTATGGGGAAGGATACGATGAATATCAGTTGGATGACGCAAAAGTTTATCAGAATTTGTGTAAGGAAAAGCTGTCCTTCTCCGCATCTGAGAACTCCTTCAACTTTATACACCTGAGCGGCTGTCACGATCCTTACAAAATTGATGAAAACGGAAACAGTGTCGACGGAACGACCCCTGTTAACGTCGTTTCTGCGACGAAGGGATGCTTTTTGCTGATCCGTGAGTATATAAGCCAGATGAAAAAAGCGGGCGTGTACGAGGATGCCACGATTATTATCACGGGCGACCATTGCCGTGCGCGGAATGACGGCGCAAAGCCGGAACAGCCGCGCCAGACGGCGCTGTTCGTGAAGGAGCGCGGACAATCGGGCGCTTTGAAGTATTCGGACGCACAGGTTTCGCAGAAAAACTTCCTTGCGGAAATTGTCAAGTCTGCCGGGATCGTCACAACACACGATTACGGGGACGCTTATTCAGATGTGCCTGTCAGTATTAACCAGAAGCGGTACCACAAATTTCAACTGTCCAAGGGAGACGGCACGACCTCAATCGTTACCTATGAGGTGAGCGGTCGGGGAGACGATTTTGCGAACTGGAAGATTTATAAAGAAGAGAATATCGGGAAATTATATAAGTAGAATTAAAAACAGAGAGGTGTAAGAAAATGAAAAAGAGAATTCTGACTGCCATTTACTGCGTGGTATGTGCGATCACCTTGTTTACTGTGCATGCAAGTGCTTATGTGGACCCCAGTGTTGTGAGCTACGGTGTTCAGGCATTGATCGGAATTGTTGCCGCGGGCGGTGCTGTTTTTCTGATCTGGTGGAGAAAGGTCAAGAAGAAAGTATCCAAGAAGCTCGGCATTGATGAGAATGCCGGAAAAACGGTGGAAGAAGACGTGGTCGTGACAGATGATTTTTCCGCACAGAAGACATCTGACGTGCACAATTCCAACGCGAAGGTATAAATTTATGCAAAAAGGGCAATCCGGTTTCTCCGGGTTGCCTTTTTTATGCAGCGTTTGCGGTTTGTCAAAATCAACAAAAATTCCGCTGTGATTTTGGCAAAGTGCGGAAAATGGAATGCGGCGAATGCGGACTCTTGACAGGGGACACTTGCTGTGCTAAAATGAAAAGAGCAATACATAGAATTTGTATGCGGAAAGGAATAACCAACATGAAACAGTATTGGAAACAGGTTCTTTCAATACTTCTCGCGATGCTGATGCTTTCCTCGCTGCTTTTGTCGTGCGCAGAACAGCCGGACGACAATAAGGGGGAAACTACAACAGCCGATTCGTCGGGAAAATCGGAAGAAACAACGGACGGTGCGCAGGATAGCCTGCCGCAGCTTGATTTTAAGGGTGCAGAGGTCAATATCATCGGTTACTTGGAATCGGATCTTGCTCCGAAAACGACGGATAGCGCGGATGTGCTTGCGGATGCCATGTATAACCGTGACCGCTATGTGGAAGAGCGGTTGAATGTGAAGATCATCGGACATCTGATAGATGACTACGATGCATTGAATACCAGCGTGGACAATGCCGTTACGGGTGGTGCGGATACCTATCAGGTCGCGTATGCGCAGATGGTATTCGGAACATCTGCATTGGCGATGAAGGGAAGACTGATGAATCTGTATGATTTGCAGTATTACAATTCTTCCTCTCCATGGTGGGATAAAAATGTGGACAGAGCGTTCCAGATCGGTGATACGCTATATATGACCGCCGGTGATATTCTGCCTGCGAACATGATGATTTCCGCATGCATTGCTTTCAATAAGAAGAAGATGACAGATTCCGGTATGGAATTTCCGTACCAGATGGCAAAGAACGGGGAATGGACCATCGACCAGATGATTGCAATGACCAAGGACAGAACAAAGGATCTGAACGGTGACGGTGATATGAGCACGGATGACGATTTCTACGGTTTTGTCAGTTGGCATCTGGATAGCCCCTTCAATTTCTTCTATGGATCCGGCTGTACGGTATTCACCAAGGACGAGGATAACATGCCGGTTTTCAGCGCCAATGCACAGAAGATCGAAGATGTTTACAGCAAGGTCTATGAGCTGTTCATTACCAACGAGTCGTATTACGAAAAGGATGTCGCGGTTCACGACAAACCGTTTGAAGTCTTTACGGACGGTCGTGCGTTGTTCGCGGCGCTCTCCTTGAGCACGGTTTCCCGGACCGAATTCAAAGATATGTCGGATAAGTTCGGCGTGCTGCCGCAGCCCAAGTATGAGGTGTCCGACGAGTATCTCAGCTTTGTCAACGGTTCTGCCGATATGGTTTGTGTTCCGATGAGCGTGAACGATGCCGATATGGTAGGTGCTACCCTGGAGGCACTCGGAAGTGCGTCCTACAGCATGGTTACGGATGTTTTGCGCGAAAAGGTCTGCAAAGCAAAGAACGTGAACGACGAAGAATCTGCAGAGATGGTCGACATCATTTTCCGTCACCGCGTCTATGATTTCGGATATGTGCATTTCTTCCCGCTCGGGCATTCTGCCGCCATCATGTTCCAGACTGCACTGGATAAGGGAAGCTCCTCTGTCGGTACTTTGGTTTCCAGATGCAATGACAGGGCTCTCAAGAAAAATCTTGAGGAGTTCTTGAAGTCATACAGCAAAAAATAAAATCAGCCTGAAAGGGGCAAAAAACACACCGGTAGAGGGTGTGTTTTTTGTATTTTCGGAAGATACCTCTTGACAGAGAACGGATGTTCGTATATAATAGAATAAGAATATTTGTTCTTTGGGAGGAAGCAGATGGAACGGGTCATTTTGCATGTGGATATGAACAGCTTTTTTGCCTCGGTTGCCTGCATCGGGCATCCCGAATGGAAGCGTGTTCCGATGGCGGTTGCCGGGGATAAAGCCAAAAGACATGGGATTATCCTGGCTAAAAATCAGCTTGCAAAAGCGTCCGGCGTTGTCACCGGCGAGCCGATCGGTACTGCGAAAAGCAAGTGCCCGTCGTTGCTGCTTGTGCCCCCGGACATGGAGCAATATACGGCGCTTTCGGACGCGGCGCGTCGGATATATGCGGAATATACCGACCGGGTTGAATCTTTCGGAATTGACGAATGCTGGCTGGATGTCACCGGGAACGGATTCCTTTACGGGACGGATTACGGTGAAAAAATAGCGCAGGAAATCCGATCCAGAATCAGATCAGAACTGCGCCTGACGGTCTCCGTGGGGGTATCGTACAATAAACTGTTTGCCAAGATGGGAAGTGATTACCGCAAGCCGGATGCGGTGACGGTGATTACGCCCGGAAATTTTAAGGAGCTGCTTTGGGGGCTTCCCGTTGAAAATCTGCTCTTTGTCGGTCGTCATACGGCACGCCGGCTGTGGTACGCGCGTATTTATACGATCGGGGATCTCGCAACTGCCGATCCGGATATGTTACAGGCACTGTTTGGAAAAAATGGATTGGCACTTTGGCAGTCCGCCAACGGCGTGGATGATTCGCCGGTTGTTCCGGACAGCGCGACACAGGAAATCAAGAGCATCAGCAACAGTACAACACTGGCGCGGGATATGACGACTTCTCTCCAAGTGGAGGCAGTATTAGCCGGGCTTTGCGAACGCGTCGCATGTCGCCTGCGAAAGGCGGAAAAACGGTGCAGTGTGGTGCGGATCAGTGTCCGCACCACGGATCTGCATTGGTATGAGCGGCAATGCCGCATCGAACCGACCTGTCTTGCACCGGAACTTCTGCGGGAAGCCATGAAGCTGTTTTGCACCCATCATGACGGTTCACCTGTCCGCTCCATCGGCGTTTGCGGCGCGGAACTGGTTTCGGAACAACCGGTACAGCTTTCCTTATTT
This sequence comes from Clostridium sp. CAG:448, assembly GCA_000433415.1. Lineage (GTDB taxonomy): Bacteria > Bacillota > Clostridia > Oscillospirales > CAG-272 > CAG-448. The sequence continues at coordinate 87,722 of FR890569.1, read as the reverse complement.
CCGGACGCACCGGATTCCATGCGGCGTGCACGCAGGGAGGCGCTTGCCTGCTGTATGGATCGGTTGCACGCACAGTATGATATTCCGCTTCACTATGCGATTACAACATTGCAGGGTAAGGGGAACAACCCGTGAGGGGGGGACGGTCACTTTGCGGGAGTTTCTTTATGGTATGCGACGGCAAGATCAACGACCAGACCATAGCTTTTGGTACCCGGAGTCCCCTGAATTTGCAAATAGGTGTTGTTGATGGTTCCGCTGACTTTAGAGGCGGTGGAATTGCGGTACTTTTCAAAGAACGCACTGTAAGCGCTCATTTCGTCGCGAACGGGAGCGTTCAGGGCTGCCGCCGCTTTGGAATATGCCGCTTTGTCTGCGGAGTACAGGGCGGAGGAAACATATTCATACATGTTCAGATACCCGGAATAGCGGATATAAGGGTCGTCCGATCCGATGCAGACGAGATATGCGATGAAGTTCGCTTCGTCTTCGCGTGCGATACCGCGCTGATGCGCCAGTTCGTGTGCGGCGGTAAAGGGAACGGTATAATCCGGGAAATCCACATTGATATTCGCTTCACCTGTGTAGTAAGCGTACAGTCCGGTGATGTGGGTATAGGACATTGCCTCGCTCAGCATGACCGGTTTGACGCGGCTGTAAAAGTTGATCAGAAAATCGTGGTTCTCGCAGAATTTGTCGTATGCCTGAATCAGTTTATCGTTCATTTCCCGGTAAGTATACGGCATGACGGAAAAACCGCCGTCGTGGTAGAGAACCTCCGACATTTCCCGATTGATTGACTCTACCAACAGATCTGCGGTATCCGCCAATTCTTCCGCACTGACCTTTTCCCGCTGCAGATTCAGCTTTTTGTCGACGGTAGAATTGCGGTAGCCGATGCCGAAACCGATGACAAACAGAGAAATTAGCAGCGCAACAATGCTCAGAAGCTCCAAGACAAAGATGCCGACCGATTTCCAGGTATCACAACGGTAATGCAGCGCATATACGATGAGCACCACAAGAAGAAACGGTAAAAGAATGACAATCATTTCCGTAATGGAAAAGGGAATCCACACGGTCAGGTAGGAGAGAAACATGCGGATGGGAGAGCTGATGTAAAGATTGAAAAAGTCGGAGAAGGGGACGGACAAAAGCGCGACTACATAAAGGATTACCGCAAACGCAAGCAATCCGTAAAAAACAAAACAGACGCACGGCAGCTTTTCATACCGTCGGTTCAACGGCTGCCATTTCTTACGCTCATTTTCATCCAGCGCCAGATATTCCGCACGGGAGAGCTGTGTAGCATCAGAATTCTTTACCCGAAAAAAGTTGTTTTTCATGGATCAGTACCTCCATATCTTGTGTGGTATGCAGTCCGAACCGGGGGAGTAAGGCAGAAAAATCCGTCGGTAGCGGTGCGGTCAATGTCAGATATTCTCCGTCAAAGGGGCGGGGAACGGACAGAAGAAATGCGTGCAGGGCGTGGCGGTCAATCCACGTTGACGGCGAGCCGTACAGATCATCGCCGAGTATCGGAAAACCGATATGCGAAAAATGCACACGCAACTGGTGCGTCCTGCCGGTCAGCGGCATTGCGGCAACCAGTGTCATGGCCGGATCGTGGGAGATTGCAAGAACCCGGTAACGCGTTTCTGCATATTGGGGCGAGTCGCGGTCCGCGTCGCAGACCGTGCGCATAATGATGCTTTCCGTCTGGCGCCGGATGCCGCAGATAATGGTTCTCTCCGTTCCGACCGGGGACACATCCAGGATGCCGTCAAGGATGGCGAGGTAACATTTCCGGATGCGATGCGAGCTTTGTGCGTCAAAGAGGAAAGACGCCGCAGCCTGTGTTTTGGAACAAACGACAATGCCGCTTGTGTTTCGGTCCAAACGTCCGGCTGGGCGAAAAACGAACGGAAGTCCCCGCTCCCGGTAAAGGGTTGCCATCGCATTGGCAAGCGTGTCCTCTGTGTGCCCGTGCGAAGGGTGCGTCGGCATATGCGGGGGCTTATTGACGGCGATCAGCGCATCATCTTCATAGAGGATGTCCGGGCAGATGCCGGAGGGAACGATGTCGGATGCGTGATCTGCCGGTCTGTCCCGGTCGGCGACGGTCAGGCGGTCACCTGTGCACAGACAATAGCGCACAGAAACCTGCGCGCCGTTGACGCAGATGCCGTTCTCCATGTATTTCCAATGCCGCAAGGTCTTTTGTGATACCGACAGCTTCTGACGCAGAAAGGAAAGCACCGTCAGTCCGTTTTCCTCCTTCCTGATGCAAAACTCCATATTGTCGCTCCTCCTACCTATAATAAACACAGTATATCATACTTTTGTAGTGATTACAAGGCAGGAATGTGAAGGGATTGAAAAGATTCTATTTGCAATCGGTATGCAATAAAATGCAAGCCCGTGGGTATCGGCTTCTGTGACCCCACGGGCTGTGTTTATTCTGTTTTTGACATAAAATCGTCCACAAGGTATGTGCGCAGGGCATTGAGTTGTTCCGGTGCCCCTCCGCCGCAGGGAGAACCGTCCAGCTGATTGCAGACCATGCAGAAGGCGCTGGAAGAGGAAATGATGATTTCCGCGGCATTGCGCA
>FR890569.1:68832-85046 GCA_000433415.1 Clostridium sp. CAG:448 | reverse complement strand
CGAGTGCGCGGCAGGCGCGCAACAGGTTTGCGCGTGCGATACCTGGCAGAATCAGATTGTCGGTCGGTGCGGTACGGAAGACCCCTTCATGCGTCAGGATGGAAACGTTGGAGTGTGCGCATTCGGTGACGCGGTCGGGTTCGCGGTAAAGGATGGTTTCATAGACACCGAGCCGCTCCGCCTCTTTTGCGTACATGACCGACGGCAACAGATTGAGTGTTTTGATGTTGCAGTGGAAAAAGCGCGTATCCGGTCTTGTAACCGCCTGGATGGGGGTATAAACATCCTTGATTTTTTGCGGTTTGATCATGACCCACAGATTTGCCGGCATGCCGTCCGGGTAGGCATGTGACCGTATCTGGGTGCCGCGCGTTGCCTGCCAGTAGACAAATACGTCACTTGCGTCTACTTTGCATATCAGGTCACGGAGCAACGCAGCCAGATCTGCCTTCGACATATCCAGGTGAATATCCAGCATTGCCATGCTGCGGTAAAAGCGGTCTATGTGTTCCTCAAGGGCGTAAATCCGATGATTGCGTCCGCAGGTTGCGTCATAGACGCCGTCTCCGAAGAAATGCACCCGGTCGTTGAACGGGACACACAGTTCCTCAAGCAGTCCGATTTTTCCGTTATAGTATCCAAGATTCTCCATACATCGCCCTCCGATTTCTTTATCATTCTCATTTTAGCATTTTCTTGTGGAATTGTCAATACGAAAACACAATAAAAAGATTTGACAAGTCCACAGCGGTGTGCTATAATGAAAACAATGAACAAAAAAACGTATCGTCGTATCGTGAGGAGGAAAATGATGGAAGGGTTTGCATTTGCGGATCTTTGCTATCTTGCGGTCAATCTGCCGCAAGAGGTCAATCTTTATAAATTTAACGGTGATTTCGAGGGTGAAATTGCCTGTATTGATCGCCTGCTGGAATGGACGATCCCGATGGCACTGCGCAAACGCTTGGAAATCGAGCGCGTATTTGCCGCAGGATTGCAGATGAACTATCAAACCGATGATGCCGCAATGCTCAAAGGATTGCGTGAGCGGTATCCGCAAGCGAGCCAAAAAACGCTTGACGAATTGATCGGTATGGGAAATGTCGATTTCATTATGAAGAACGGCGCCCGCTATTTTGAAAACGGTGCGCTCTCCAACATTTTCCTGACACACAGTGATTATCTGAACAGCACATTTGCAAAGGAGCAAGAGCCTGCGTCATCCGATGCGGAGAAGCCGCGGGATATTCGGCAGGAGGTTTGCGATCTGATGCAGGAAGAGGGAGGATGCGCCTATCGGTTCGAGGTGGAGGAAACCCTGCGTGTTCTGCCGGCGTTTGACCGTCCGGGTGAGCGGATACGTCTGTGGTTCCCGTATCCGGTAGCGTGTGCAACGCAATCGGATATCCGCCTGCTCTCGTCATCGCATCCGGTGCAGATTTCGGACAGTTCCATCCGGACGGCAATGATTGAAACTGCTCATGTCCCCGAAACCGTGTACAGCGTCCGTTTTTCCTATGTTAATCATGCAAAATACACGGTGCTTGACCCGGATAAGGTATGCGGTCAGCAACCGGATATGCCGGCGTATCTTTGCGAACAGTATCCGCATATCCGCTTTACACCGTATGTCCGTGCTGTGGCGAAGGAAATCGCGGGCGATGAAAAAAATCCTCTTCTGCTTGCCCGCCGCGTTTACGATTGGATTCGTGATCATGTATCTTATTCCTATGTGCGTGATTATCTCTACATTGAGAACATTCCGGAATTTGTGATGCTGAACGGTTACGGGGATTGCGGCACCATGGCGCTTGTCTTTATTACGCTTTGCCGCTGTCTTGGAATTCCCGCAAAGTGGCAGTCGGGCAGCGCGGTTCGCCCGGATCATATCGGCAGTCACGATTGGGCGATGTTCTACATTGCGCCTTACGGATGGCTGTATTGCGATCCTTCCTACGGGAATACAAGCGATCCCGAAAAGCATGCGCACTACTTTGGCAATCTGGATCCGTTCCGCCTGGTTGCGTGCAACGAATTTCAGGTTCCGTTTACGCCGGATAAGAAATATCTCCGGATGGATCCCTATGATAATCAGAGCGGAGAAGCGGAGTACGCGACAGAGAACCTTTTCTTCGGGCAATTGGAAAGCAGAAGGCGTGTCATATCCGCGCAAAAGGTGGATTTTCATGACTTTGAGTGTTGAATAACAGGGGATTGAATAAAATCGGAATTTTTGACAAGGAGATGAACCATGAAAAAAACAGAGTTGAACAATGGATGGTCCCTGCGTTATGCACATCACAGTCTGGTCAGAAAAAACGGGTTCTCATTTTCTGACCGCCGTTCATTGCAGGCGTCCGATTTGCCATGCGTGCAAGCAAAAGTGCCCGGGAATTTTGAATTGGATCTTTTCCGTGCCGGCATCATTGAGGATCCGTTCTTCGGCGGCAACATCGAAAAGGAAAGGGAATTGGAGTCTCTGCATCTTTGGTATGATACGGTCTTTGATTTTACGGACGACGGGGGTGAAGCCTATTTGCGCTTTGACGGTATCGATACCGCGGCGGAAATTTACCTGAACGGTGTGCGGCTGGGATTTGTGGAGAATATGTTGGTGGAACACGAATTCCGTGCGGATTGTCTGAAGCCGGTCGGAAACGAACTGGTTGTGCATATTCTTCCTTCCACGATTTACGGCAGGCAGTTTCCTCTGCCACCCATGTGCAATGCCATGCACTATGAAATGGCGTCATTGCCCCTTCGTAAGGCGGCGTCCACGTTCGGCTGGGATATCATTCCGCGCACGGTTTCCGGGGGAATCTGGAAGCCGGTGTGGCTGCTTTCAAAACCGACAGAGCACCTGGAGGAGGTATACCTGTATACCGTCGGAATTGACCATGCAAAGAAAACGGGTGAAGTCAATTTTTACTATCACATTGAGACAGACGCAGATAACCTGGAAGGGTTGCTTTTGCACATAGAGGGATGCTGCGGGGATTCCGTTTTTGCCGCGCAGACAAGACTGTGGCATACCTGCGACACTCTGCCGTTGCATATTGAAAACTGCCGTTATTGGTATCCCAAAAACGCCGGAGATCCTTCCTTGTACCGGGTGCGGATTCGTCTGGAGCGTGACGGTACCGTCGTGGATGAACAGACCGTTCTGTTCGGCGTACGCACCGTAGAATTGCGCCGCACATCGGTGGAGGACGGTTCCGAGGAAGCAGACTTTTGCTTCCTTGTCAACGGAAAACGGGTTTTCTGGATGGGCTCCAACTGGGTGCCGCTGGATGCTTTTCATTCCCGTGACATTGAAAATCTGCCGCGCGCGCTGACGCTTCTGGATGAGATCGGTTGTAATTCCTTGCGCCTGTGGGGCGGCAACGTTTACGAAAACGACGCTTTTTATGATTGGTGTGATGCGCACGGCATCCTGCTCTGGCAGGATTTCGGCATGGGATGTGCCGTGTACCCGCAGGATGCGCGTATGCAGAATCTTTTGCGTGAAGAGGCAAGAAAGGTGATTTGCCGTTTGCGCAATCACCCCGCGCTGGTTTTGTGGGCAGGGGACAACGAATGCGATTACGCTTATTCCTGGAACCGGGTTATGCGGGATCCGAACAGAAACCGACTGACTCGCGTGATCCTGCAGGAGGCGGTGGAAACCTACGACGTGGTGCGCCCCTACCTGCCAAGCTCTCCATACTTTGATGAAAAGGCGGTAAGCACCGGTTTGCTGACGACAGAGGATCACCTGTGGGGACCGCGTGATTACTTTAAGGGGGATTTTTATCAGGGTTCCCTTTGCCACTTTGCCTCGGAGACCGGTTATCACGGGTGTCCGTCACCGGCGTCCCTCTCGTCCTTTATCCGCAAAGAACAGCTTTGGCCTATCTTTGACCGGAACGGTGTTCCTGGGAGCGATTGGATTCTGCACGGAACCAGTCCCGACGCCGATCCGAACGGGATGTTCTCTTACCGTACGGGGCTGATGGCAAATCAGGTACGTGTGCTGTTCGGGGATTTGCCGGACAACCTTCCGGACTTCTGCCGGATGAGTCAGATCTCCCAGGCGGAGGCAGTGAAGTATTTCATCGAGCGTTTCCGTCTGCGTAAATGGCGCCGTACCGGCATCATCTGGTGGAATCTGATTGACGGATGGCCCCAGGTTTCCGATGCCGTTGTAGACTATTACGGTCGCAAAAAATTGGCATTCCACTATATCCGGCGGTCTCAACAGCCTGTGTGCATGATGTACGATGAACCGGTAGACGGCATGTGCGGACTGTACGCGGTCAACGATACCCCGGAGAGCGTGCATATTGCCTATACGGTAACGGAACCCCTGACCGGAGCGGTTCTGGCGCAGGGAGAAGCAACCGTGCCGGGCGATACCTCCGTATGTGTGGCAAAGACGCCTGTGCAGACCGGGGAAAAGTCCTTCCGACTGATCCGGTGGACCGGCGATGGTGTTGACGGATACAATCACTATGTCACAAATCTGATTGCGGTTGATTATGCGCGCTATACCGAGGCGATCCGTTTGTGCGGAATGGATTGTTTTGAAGGATTTGATGCCTGAGTAAGCAGAAAAAACAGGAGAACTTTTATGGGAATACAGGAAAACAAAGAGCGGTTTATTTCGATTTTCAACGATAAAGTACAGCGGGAAGGGGCAGATAAGCTGCTGAGCTATCTCTGCTCGGACAGTTGCGACTTTTTTACGGCGCCTGCGAGCACCCGTTTTCACGGTGCCTATGAGGGCGGACTCTGCCAGCACAGTCTGAATGTTTATGATTGCCTGGTGGACATTATGGCGCGTCCCCGGATGCGTGAGATGTACGGTGTCTCTTATCCGGATGAGAGTCTTGCCATTGCGGCGCTTCTGCACGATTTGTGCAAGGTCAATTTCTATAAGCTCAGTTACCGGAATGCCAAAAACGCATTGGGAAAATGGGAATCCGTCCCCTATTTTACCATTGAGGATACGCTTCCTTACGGGCATGGCGAAAAATCGGTGTACATTGTATCCGGATATATGCGCCTGACGCGGGATGAGGCATTTGCCATCCGGTATCATATGGGATTTTCCACAACGGACGATCCGGGCAACGTCGGCAAAGCGCTTGAGATGTTTCCGCTCGCCTTCGGATTGTGTTGCGCGGACATGGAGGCGTCGTACTTCATGGAAGGAACCGAGAAAAAATAAGGTTTCCCCGATACAGGGGAGAGGGGAGAATCCAGAAAATGGCTGATCATAAAATTGCAACGCCGCATATTGAAGCGGCGCCACAGGAGATCGCAAAAACGGTTCTGATGCCGGGAGATCCTTTGCGTTCTCGGTTTATTGCGGAAAACTTTTTTGAGAATCCGGTTCTTTTTAACAATATCCGCGGTATTCAGGGGTATACGGGAACCTATCAGGGCAGACGTATATCCGTCATGGCAAGCGGTATGGGAATGCCTTCCATCGGTATTTACAGCTACGAGTTGTTCCGCCTGTTTGATGTGGACCGGATTATCCGCATTGGCTCCGCGGGGGCGATCAGACCCGACATCAAATGCTATGACATTGTGTTTGGCATGGGCGCATGTACCACTTCGCGCTATGCGGAGCAGTACCATCTGCCGGGAACCTATGCGCCGATCGCCGATTTTGATCTTCTGAGAACCGCGGTTGACTGTGCGCAAAAGAGCGGGGCACGTTATTACGTCGGCAATCTGTTGTCCGCGGATGTGTTCTATGATGATACACCCTCGGATGTGCTTGCCTTCAGTAAAATGGGCGTCATGGCGGTGGAAATGGAAGCGGCGGCGCTTTATATGAACGCCGCGCGTGCGGGAAAAGAAGCGCTTGCCCTGTGCACCGTATCGAACAACCTGATTACCCACGAAGATACAACTGCGCAGGAACGGCAGACCGCTTTTACGCAGATGATCGAGATCGCGCTTCAGACGGCGGTGGCGTGTGAGGCGTCCGGGGAGACGGAATCGGTATGAAGGCAAAACGGGTATTTTTGATTGTTCTTGACAGCGTCGGCGCCGGGGAAGCACCGGATGCCGCCGCATTCGGAGACTTCGGAGTCAACACCATCCGGTCTGTTTCCCGCTCGCCGTATTTCTGCATGGATCATCTGCGGCAAATGGGATACGGCAATATCGACGGACTGGATTTTCTTGGGAAAACCGATACACCGACCGCCGCAACCGCAAGGATGCGGGAAGCATCTGCGGGAAAGGATACCACAATCGGGCATTGGGAGATTGCGGGATTGTTTTCGCCGACACCGTTGCCAACCTATCCGAACGGTTTTCCCGATCGGATTCTGGATGCTTTTTGCGCGGCAACCGGCAGGGGAATTCTGTGTAACCGACCGTATTCCGGCACACGGGTCATTCAGGACTACGGCGAAGAGCATCTGCGCACCGGCAAGCTGATTGTGTACACCTCGGCAGACAGTGTTTTTCAGATTGCGGCACATGAGGATCTTGTACCCCCAGCGCAACTGTATGAATACTGCCGTATGGCACGGAAGCTTTTGTGCGGTGCGGACAGGGTCGGCAGGGTGATTGCGCGCCCCTTTGCGGGTGCGGCACCTGATTTTTACCGTACTGCCAACCGACACGATTTTTCACTGGAACCGCCCGGCGACACGATCAATGATATTTTGAAAGCAGCCGGACGGGATGTGATCGCCGTCGGAAAAATCTATGATATTTTCGCCGGACGCGGCTTTACCGATCATATGTTCACACATTCCAATCAGGAAGGTATGGCAGTGACCAAACAGCTTGCCGAACGGGATTTTTCGGGACTTTGTTTTGTCAATCTGGTGGACTTCGATATGTTGTACGGTCATCGGCGCGATGTGGACGGCTATGCGCGTGCGCTTGCCGCATTTGATGCGTGGCTGCCCGGTTTTCTTTCCGTACTGCATGATGAGGATGTGTTGATGATCACCGCAGACCACGGCTGTGGTCCGGCATTTACCGCCACAANCACCCCCCGCCACAACCGATCACACGCGGGAATATACGCCGCTCCTTCTTTACGGCAGACAGATCATGCCGGACAGTTTCGGAACACGGAATACGTTTGCCGATATCGGTGCGACGGTGCTTTCCTTGCTTGGCGTTGACGGAAAAACAACCGGAACCCCTTTGCCGTTGCGGGAAAGAAAAGAGAGGGTGTGCAAATGACGGAAAAACAGTTGGTTGCGTTGGCAAAGGATACGATGCGCGGCGCGTATGCGCCTTATTCCGGCTACACGGTCGGCGCCGCACTGCTTTGTGCGGACGGTGCGGTTTATACCGGCTGCAATATTGAAAATGCTTCGCTGACGCCTACCGTCTGCGCAGAGCGGGTTGCAATCTTCAAAGCGGTCAGCGACGGAAGACGTGATTTTTCCGCCATTGCGGTTGCCGGCGGCAGGCAGGGAAGCATTGCAGGCTTCTTCCCGCCCTGCGGCGTTTGCCGGCAGGTCTTGCGTGAATTTTGCTGCCCGGACACCTTTCTTGTCCATCTTGTCGGTGTTGGCGATGAAATTCGTACATTGCGCCTGGGAGAACTTTTTCCCTTCGGCTTTTCCGGTGAGGATATGCGCTGATGATGAAAAAAATGAATGATGAAACAGGGACATCCCGTGCAAAATGGCGTCGTCCGCTGACGCTTGCCGGGCAGTGCGCGCCGTTCCTTCTGACTTGTTTTGCCGTTGTTTCCGGGTTCATACCGAGTATGTATTTTCATTTTGATGCGACCCTGTATCCCGGAGAAACCGGCGTGCGCGGACCGCAGTCGCTGTTCGGCTTGATCGGCGAGTCCTGGGGGTATGTGCGCCGCCTTGCAAACAATGCGGGGAGCGGGCAGGCAAATGAGCGGATGTTTGTGGTGGGAATTGCCATACTGGACATTTTGGTGGTTTTGTTTTTGCTCGCGGCGCTGTTCTACACCGGTTTTACGGCGTATACCGCTCTGCGTTGCTATACGTTGCCGCCGACGTCGGAGTCTTGCAATGCCCGGAAGCGCCGGTTCCGTCTGTTTGTTTGGAACCGACCGTGCTGCTTAGGAGCCCAACTTTTGCTGCTTCCTCCGTTGGTATATCCGTACCTTTTGCGCAATTTGTATTACAACAATGCGATTCTCAATATTGAGCGCATTTCTTACAGCGGATTATCTTTTCCGCTCGTTGTCGATATTTGTGTCCTTTTGGAGATCGGATTGTTTTTCTTCTTGCCGCACTGGGAACGGCAGGAGCATCTGAGTTTATTCCGGTACTATCGCAAACGGGAGAACGAAAACTGAAAAAATGAGGGGGAGTCAACAACTCCCCCAAGTTTATTGTGCGGTACTTCAAAATACAGCTTTTTGTTAATCACATATTACTTCAGTCGGAATAGATATCCTCAGATGGCAGGGAGTTAAAGTCGTTTTGCAAAATTGCCATGGAGACAATGTCTAGTTGAAAGAGTGCCAAGATCAGATAGGCGGTTTCATTACCATTGGCAGAATATCCGTGTTTGGCAAATTCATCTTTAACTGATTTTCCCCGAGTAAACCACCAATACAAGGAGTAGAACGGAACGAATATCAAACATAGCATTTCAGCTGTGCAACTTGATTCGTCTTTTTTTATTGCCCGAGTGTTTTTTATAAGCAAATATTCCCAGTAAATAAGGTAGGCACCGAATGTAATTAAAGACAAGATAATGCTTTTCCAAATAACTCTTTTATTGATTGGTATCATGTTTGTACTTCCTTTCAAATTTGACGTACATTGAAGCATGGAGTTTGAGGTTCTCTTATAATTAATTCCATCTTACCCAACTAATTTGACGAGGTGTTCTGAGAATCGCCTTCTGAATTTCTACGAGCGGGATAATCATCACCGCACAGCCGAGCGCAACGCCCCATTCGACAAGGTTGATGTGCGCGGTGTCAAACAGGGTATTCAGTCCGGGAATCAGCACAACCGCCGATGTCAGCAAGGCGCCGACGATAAAGGATACATTCAGCCATTTGTTGGCAAACATTTTCTTTGTAAACAGCGTTGTGTGGAAGGATTTCATGTTGAAAGAATGGAACAACTGAATAAAGCAGAGTGTCAGGAACGCCATGGTCATTGCCTCGATGTGTTCGTTGCCGAGCACCAGATCACCGAGGAAGTAGGAAGCAAGGACAAGTCCCGTCTGCATGAAGCCCTGGATGAAAATGTTGATTCCTGTTTCACCGGAGAACAGGCTACCGCCGTTCTTNCCCCGCCGTTCTTTCGCGGCTGATGTGCCATGACGTCGCGTTCCGCACTTTCCATTCCCAGCGAGAGCGCAGGCAGGGAATCTGTGACCAGATTGATCCACAGAATCATGACAGGCGTCAGAAATTCGCCGCCCAGAATCACACTGACGATGAACAGGCAGAGAACCTCGGCGATGTTGGCGGACAAAAGGTATTGCGTAGCTTTTTTGATGTTGTCGTACAGCTTACGTCCTTCCTCTACGGCGCCGATGATGGTGGCAAAGTTGTCGTCCGCAAGCACCATGTCCGCGGCGCCCTTGGAAACGTCGGTTCCGGTAATTCCCATGCCGATGCCGATATCCGCACGTTTGATGGAAGGTGCGTCGTTGACGCCGTCACCGGTCATGGCAACCACTTTGTTCAGTGACTTGTATACGCGTACAATCTTGACTTTGTTTTCCGGAGAAACACGGGCGAATACAGCGTAGTCTTCAATGATTTTTGCAAATTCTTCATCCGAATACCGGTCGATTTCCACACCCTCCATGACCTTGTGCTTGTCGTCCAGAATGCCGATTTCACGGGCAATGGCAGCGGCGGTGTCCTTATGGTCCCCGGTAATCATGATGGGGCGCATACCGGCGCGTTTGCAGGTTGAAACGGCGTCCTTAACCTCCGGGCGCGGCGGGTCGATCATGCCGACCAGCCCGACAAAGGTCAGGTCGTTTTCCCATACCGCCTTGTCAGCGTCGTTCTGCGCGGCAGGGACGTCCTCCTTGACGGCGGCGGCAAGCACACGCAGTGCCTTGTCAGCCATGGCTTTGTTTGCCGCAACAATGTCCGTGCGCAGTTCGTCGGACATAGGAACCTTTTTGCCGTTGATCATGGCAGAAGTACAGTGCGCGAGCAGCAGATCGGGCGCACCTTTGACGTGGGCGACGCGCTGACCGGTGGTCGCATTCCGGTTGACCGTTGTCATCATTTTACGAACAGAGTCAAAGGGAAGTTCGTCCACCCGTTTCCACTCGTTCAGCAGATCAGCGTATACCGCTCCGCGGTCGATTGCATAGCGTACCAGTGCGGTTTCGGTCGGGTCGCCGACCAGGGTGTCGTCGTTCTGTACGGTGTCATTGCAGAGTGCAAGCGTGCGTACCAGAACATCGGCATCGGAAGCATGTAATGCGTCCTCCGCTTTGATTGCCGAGGCGTCGTAGTAAAGCTCCTTGACGGTCATGCGGTTCAGCGTCAGCGTACCGGTTTTGTCCGAACAGATGATCTGACAACAGCCGAGCGTTTCCACGGCAGGCAGATTTTTGACAATGGCATTGCGCTTGCTCATTTTCTGCATGCCCATGGAAAGCACGATGGTTACCACGGCAGGCAGACCTTCCGGAATGGCGGCAACCGCGATGGCAACCGCTGTCATAAAGGAAGCAATGATATTGTCCACGGACGGGTCGCGCAGAGCGGTGACGGCAAAAATGACAGCGGCAATCACGAGAATGATGATGCTGAGAACCTTTGCTGTTTTGGAAAGCTGTTTTTGCAACGGGGTTGCCTGGTTGTCATCCTCAGAGAGCATATCCGCGATTTTTCCGACTTCGGTTTTCATCCCGGTTGCCGTGACGATACCGGTGCCGCGGCCATAGGTAACGGTACTTCCGCTGTACGCCATATTTTTGCGGTCGCCGAGCGGCGCACCCGCTTTGACCTCCGCATCGGCATGCTTTTCGGACGGAACCGATTCACCGGTCAGGGCAGATTCCTCAATCTGCAAAGATGCCGAGGTCAGAATACGCATATCGGCGGGGACCATATCGCCGGCATCCAGCTGGACCACGTCGCCGGGAACCACCTGATCGCTGGGAATGGTTTCGACCTTCCCGTTGCGGTAAACCTTGGAGAAGGGCTTGTTCATTCCCTTGAGGGCTTCCATGGCGCTTTCTGCCTTGTTTTCCTGAATCAGACCGATCACGGCATTGATAATGACGATCAGGAGAATGATGCCGCTGTCAAACAATTCTTCCGGTTTTCCTTCCCAAATGGAAATGGCACCGGAAACCAGAGCGGCAATCAGCAGAATGATGATCATTGCGTCTTTGAACTGGGCAAAGAAGCGGGCAAGAAGGCTCTTTTTCTTTCCTTCACGCAAAGCGTTTTTGCCGTATTGCGTGAGGCGCTCTTCTGCCTGTGCGGTGGACAGTCCTTCATGCGTAGATTGCAGGTGTTCAATCACCTGCTCCCGTCCGGCGGTATAAAAGAACTGTTCGGTGTCTTTTTGCGGCGTGCCGCCTTGCGGTTTGTTGCTGATCGAATCCATAAAAAACCTCCTGAAAAAGAAAATAGCATACGGCAAACCGTATGCAACAGGATTCATCTCACATACGGCACTTGCCATACATGAGTCTCATTTGTTAAGGCAAGCCAGACCGCAGAACGGACGAGATTGTTGACCTGCCACGCCGGAGCGCAAATTACTCCCCCATGATTATTACCATTATAACGCGTATCTGCGCATTTGTCAATAGTAATTTTGATTTTTTTGAAAGATAGGGACCGTTTTGTCCGTGCGGGCAAGCACAGCCCCTGTTTTTTTGTCTGTCCCGTTTCCGTCAATCACAAAAGACGTGGCGGATTGCATCCAGATAACCGTAACCGTACCGATTGTCCGGCTCCAGGTAACTGCATTCTGTCCACTCATTCCAACTGTTGACAGTGATCAGCGGTGGCTGTGACGGGTGAGCGTCAACATACGCCTTGGCAAGGCGGAGCGCATGTGCAAAGTTTTCCGGGGTATTGTTCTTCGTGATATGATCAACAAAATTGCGGAAACGCGGATTGTTGTCCCATCCGACCGAAACGTGCGGAAAATAAATCTGACGGTAGGTGTTGTCAATCAACTGATACTGTTTTTCTACGTCGTGCAGGACGTCAAGGTAATCTCGGTTCATGGAAGTAAAATGCACGTACTGGTAGTGCGTGATGCTGTCAAACCCGAGACTGTCAAAATCCGCATGTGAAAGCCCGCCGTTGGTATCGACACCGCTTAGGTTTGTGCCGTTCATCCCCCATGCAGCCGCCTGAAGGTGTAATCCCGGGAAACCTGCCTTCTCGCATTTTGCGCGGAAGCGGCGGAGTGCATCTGCCGCGGCACTGACCCCGCCAAGGCCTTTGCAAAGGTTGACTAAGTCATAGATCATGAACACCGGTTTTCCGTCGATTCGGTAATAGGACGGGTGGCTGAAATACTTGGCAATGATACGGTCGGTGATGATTTCAAATTCCGCAGGTGATTGGGCGCCTTCCCAGATGACCGTATCTCCATAGGTATCGGAGAGGTCGATATTCCAAAGATGGTTTGCGTCGTGATTTGCCCACATCAGGTAAAAACGCATCTGTCCATTGTTCTTCGCGCCGAGAAAGCCGTTGTCCAGGCACTGCTCCAGAAACGGGCGGTGGTCATACCAGTACCAGTCATAGATAAACACATTCACTCCGTGGTCGCATGCACACTGAATCTGACTTTCCATGATGTACGGATCTGCTTCATTGACATATCCCCAGAGCGGTTTTCTGTCAAACAGATACCCGTTGTCCTTGCGTACCGCATTTTTGACGCTTTGCCATTCGCCGATTCCTTCGTGCCAGAACATACGTGAGCGTGGTTCGTCACCCGTATATGCGGGCCAGATGTAGGTGGCAATATCATATTTTTTTGTCCGGTTGATATCTGACATTTTGAGATCTCCTTTCTGACTGCTGTGGTTGGGTTCCGGTTTATTATAGCTTTTGCGGTGATAACTGTCAAGTGGAAACCGCATTTTTTATGAGCGGTTCCGGACCTTTCGGGATGGGAAAAGGCAAAAATCAAGAAAAAAGCAAAAAAAATTCCGATTACCTGTTTACAAATGGTCGGAAATGTAGTAAAATAGGTAACGGTATATTGAGAGCAGAAGGGAATTAAACCGAATATGGACAAACAACCCGTTTATAAACGAATTCTTCTGAAGCTGTCCGGAGAAGCACTTGCACCGGAGGACAGAGGAAACGGTATTTTGGATTTTACTTTTATAGAACGCGTGGCTGCGGTGATCCGTAAGTGCCTGGACGCCGGTGTGCAGATCGGTATCATCGTGGGTGCCGGCAATATTTGGCGCGGCGCGAAGGGCGTTCACATGGACCGTTGCCGTGCGGACCATATGGGAATGCTGGGAACGGTCATTAACGCGCTTGCCCTGCAGGATACATTTTTGCGCTGCGGCATCGATACCGCGGTGATGACGGCGGTCGAAATGCATTCGTTTGCCGACCACTATACTTCGCGTGACGCGGACAAAGCGTTGTCTGCCGGGCGCGTCGTAATTTTCGGCGGCGGACTTGGCGCACCTTATTTTTCGACAGATACGGCTGCCGCTCTGCGCGCGGCGGAGATTGGTGCGGATGCCATTCTGATGGCGAAAAATGTGGATTATCTTTATGATTCCGACCCGCGTAAAAATCCGGATGCAAAGCCGATTTACGATATCACTTACGAAGAAATCATCGAGAGGGATCTGCGTGCCTTTGATATGACTGCGGTGTCCTTCTGCATGGATAACCACATTGACGCTTACGGCTTTGCTCTGAAAGATCCGGAGAATATTTACCGTGCCGTTATGGGAGAACCGGTCGGCACCAAAATGCACCCCTGAACACGTGCTGGATTCCAAAATGCAAAAACATAGAAAGGAAGGCGCGCATCGGCGCTGAAAACTGACATGAAATACGATACCAAAGAATTTGAACAGAAAATCAAGAAAACACTTTCCAACCTGGAGGAGACACTTTCCACCATCCGCGCAAGCCTTGCCAATACCTCGGTGATTTCCAAAGTGTACTTTGAATATTACGGTGCGGAAACCCGGATTATGGATATGGCATCGGTTTCCGTGACGGATGCAAGGACCATTACCATTACGCCGTATGACCAGAAGACGCTGGCTGCGATGAAGAAGGCGTTGCTTGCGTCCGACGTCGGAATCACACCGGTGGACGATGGCAGAAACATCCGCCTGGTGTTCCCGCAACTGAGTGAGGAGCGGCGTCACGATCTGGCAAAGCAGATTCAGAAACTGGGCGAGGAGGCAAAGGTTGCTATCCGCAATCTGCGCAGAACCGCAAACGACGAGATCAAAAAGCAGAAAAAGGACGGAATTCTGACGGAGGACGATCAGAAAGACGCGGAAAAGAGTGTTCAGGATATCACCGACAAAAATATCAAGTTTGTGGATTCCATCATCGAGAAGAAGACGCAGGAGATTATGAAAGTCTGAGAAGATTTTTGTCACGCAGTATGTTGGTACTGTGCGATCGGGCTGGTGCACAGGATAGGTGCACCAGCCCGATTTACAAATCAGGAACAGGAAAGGCAGATTACGATATGGCAGTATCGGAACCGAGTATCCGTGAGGCGGTTAAAGAGTCCGGATTGAAGCATTTGGCGTTTATTATGGATGGAAACGGCAGATGGGCAAAAAAACGCGGGATGCCGAGAAATTACGGGCACCGCATCGGCGCATCTACATTCCGGAAAATTGCGCAGTATTGCAGTGATATAGGAATTGAATATATTACTGTTTATGCGTTTTCAACCGAGAATTGGAGACGACCGAAAAAGGAAGTGGATTCCATTATGAAACTGCTTTCCGATTATCTTGACGAGAGCCTGCGCGATTATAAAAAGTACAATTGCCATGTGCGTATGATCGGAGATCTTTCTGTCTTTGACGCGCAGGAGTTGGAGAAGATTCGGCAATTGGACGAGATCAGCGCGGGTATGCCGTCGCAATTGCAGATTGCGCTGAATTACGGCGGACGGCATGAATTGGTACAGGCGTACGAGCGCCTGATGGCGAACGGGATTACGCATCCGACCGAACAGCAGATCAGCGATGCGCTGTATACTGCAGGGGTACCGGACCCGGATATGATTGTCCGCACGGGCGGGGAAAAGCGCCTTTCAAATTTTCTTCTGTGGCAGTGTGCGTACGCTGAATTTTGTTTTACAGACACTTTGTGGCCTGACATGTCAGGGAAAGATGTTGATGTGGCAGTCCGTGAGTTTTGCGCGCGAAAGCGCAATTACGGTAGAGTGCCGACCGATTCCGGCGCCGGTGTCGGAAAGTTATGAGAAAGGAATCTGAACTGTCATGTTGAAGCGGTGTTTAACGGGAGCAGCGATTGTACTTGTTCTGATCGGACTGCTTTTTGTTGCCGGAACTCCGGTATTCGGCGGAGTTTTTTCATTGGTTGCCATGATCGGCTGTTTTGAAATGTTACGTTGTCTTGGCATACACCGGAAGCTTTATCTATCGGTTCCCATTCTGTTGTATGCGGCAGTCATGCCGGTGGGAATGACCATTTACGGCGGCGAGCTGATGGAAAACGGCGCACAGGTGGCAAAGTGCTATCTGTTCATGACGCTGGTATTGCTCCTATATCTGTTTGGGGTTGCATTGTTTGCGCATCATTCTCTGACGACCGAGCAGATTATGACTGCATTTGCTCTGTGTTTTTACATAATCGGAGCAATGTCGTGTATTGTATACCTGTCCTGTGTACGCTATGGAAAGTACATCTGGGGAGTTGTTTTCCTTGGCGCGTGGGTGACGGATGTTTTTGCGCTCTTTTCCGGGATGCTGTTCGGCAAGCATAAACTGAGTCCGGAAATCAGTCCGAAGAAAACGATAGAGGGCAGTATCGGCGGAAGCCTGTTCGGTACGGTGGCTGTCGTAATTTACGGGGCAGTTGTCAACTGGTTCTTTGACGCATCCTTCCACCTGATTTTACTTGCACTGGCAGGTTTTTTGATGACGGTGGTCGGTCAGATCGGGGATCTGCTGCTTTCTCTGATCAAACGGCAGTATCACATCAAAGATTATGGCAGAATTCTTCCGGGACACGGCGGGATTCTTGATCGTTTTGATTCTTCCATGGCGGGGGG
>FR890569.1:67782-68817 GCA_000433415.1 Clostridium sp. CAG:448 | reverse complement strand
CCATGGCGGTTGCCGTAGTCTTTGCCGCGTTTATCGTATTTGTTCCGCTGGTTTATTGATGGTTTTTACGTAGAATGATGGAGAATAGAGATAAAGAACTGATTTTGTTGGGTTCCACCGGGTCTGTCGGCGAGCAGGCTGCGGATGTTGCCCTGCGCACGGGGACGAAGGTTTGCGCTCTTGTTGCCGGAAATAATGTCAAACGGATGGAAGAGCAGGCACGCCTGTTTCGCCCGCGCGCGTGTGCAATGTCGGATCGCGATGCGGCAGACGATTTGCGCATCCGATTGGCGGATACCGGTATTCGGGTCTATGCCGGGAGCGAAGGAATTACCGCATTGATCCGGGAGCAGACAGCGGTTGACAACGGAGAGAGAAAAATTGTTCTGAATGCCATCGTCGGTGAGGCTGGTTTGCAGAGTACGTTGGATGCGATTGAAAGCGGGACGGATGTCGCGTTGGCAAATAAGGAATCTTTGGTGGTTGCCGGGGAGATTGTAATGCGCCGTGCCAAACAGCATGGTGTCCGTATATTGCCGGTTGACAGCGAGCATTGTGCTATTTTCCAGTGTCTGCGCGGAGAAAAGCGGGAAAAAATACGGCGCATTTTGCTGACGGCGTCCGGCGGTCCTTTTTACGGTTACACCCGTGAGCAACTTGCCGATGTGACGCCGGAGCGAACGCTGGCGCACCCGACCTGGAAGATGGGAGCAAAAATCACGGTCGACAGTGCAACGCTGATGAACAAAGGATTTGAAGTGATTGAGGCAGTACACCTGTTCGGCGTGCCGCCGGAGGCAGTGGAGGTCGTGGTTCAACGGGAAAGTATAATTCACTCCATGGTGGAATATATTGATAACAGTGTAATTGCACAGCTTGCGGTACCGGATATGCGGCACTGTGTGCAGTATGCGCTGTCTTATCCGGATCGCGAAAGCGGCGTTTGCCAGCCGTTGGATTTCAGACAGTTGAAACAACTGCATTTTGGCGTTCCGGACACAGATGCGTTCCCGCTTCTGCAGCTTGCCTTTGACG
>FR890569.1:66212-67693 GCA_000433415.1 Clostridium sp. CAG:448 | reverse complement strand
TGATGGCAGAATCGGCTTTTTGCAGATTTCCGACGTTGTGATCAAAACGACGCAGCGATTGGATGCTGCTTGCCGGGAGGAGACTTTGGACGGAATCCTTGCCGCGGATCGTTCGGCAAGGATCGTTGCAGGCGAATTGATTAAAAACTACGGAATTACGCGGTGAAGCCTTAACGGAGGACGGTCCGTTGGCTGTTTTGAAAAATAATCGAACCGCCGCCTTCCGCATTTGCAAAGAAGAAAGGGTGATTGTTATCAGTACGGTGTTTTATATTCTGATTACACTTTTGATCTTCGGCTCCTTGGTTTTGATCCATGAATTGGGGCACTTCTTGGTTGCACGGGCATTCCGTGTGACGGTCAATGAATTTTCAATCGGCATGGGACCGAAGATTGTTTCGCGGGTCGCGAAAAAGAGCGGTATCAGATATTCATTGCGTATGCTCCCGATCGGTGGGTATGTCAGCATGGCAGGAGAGAATGAGGCGTCCGACGATGTCAACGCCTTCAGCAATAAAAAAGTCTGGCAGAGAATTCTTGTTGTTCTTGCGGGACCGGCAATGAATATTCTGCTTGGGTTCCTTTCGATGTTTTTGATGGTGTCGCTGACGGTTGCAAACGGATCGCCGCTGGCATCTACCACGGTTGCCCAGTTTCAGGACGGTGCCGAATCTTCCAAATACGGTCTCATGATTGATGATGAAATCCTCAAGGTCGGTAATGTATATGTGCATACCGGCGATGAGGTGGTGTATGAGATTATGAATAACACCAAAATTATCAATGACCGATATGCAACGACCGATCTTCTGGTTATGAGAGACGGACAGCGTGTAAAGCTTGAAAATGTGGTATTTCCGATTCTGAAGGATGATCAGACGGGAGTTGTCTTCGGTAACTATGATTTCAAGTTCTACGGGATTCAGGGGGACTTCGGAACGTTGTGTAAAAACGCGTTTTGGAGATCTCTTTCGACGGTTAAAATGATCTGGGACTCCCTGATTGATTTGGTGACAGGCAGATACGGTTTGAACGCCATGTCGGGACCTGTCGGAATCACAAAGCAAATCGGAACCGCGGTCAAGAGCGGCGGCACAACGCTGTTGTATCTTTTTACGGTGATTACCATGAACCTGGGGGTATTCAATCTGATTCCTTTTCCGGCGTTGGATGGCGGACAGTTGTTATTCCTTTTGATTGAGGGCGTTCGCAGAAAGCCTTTGAAGCAGGAAGTCATCGGTACAATCAATTTTGTGGGGATTTCTTTATTGCTTTTACTGATGGTATTTGTCACAATTAAGGATGTAATAGGTTTGTTTTAACATGAATTATAACGAGATACGGAGAAAAACAAGAGAAGTCCGGGTCGGCGGTCTGGTGATCGGCGGACATGCACCGATTGTCATTCAGTCCATGACCAATACGGATACGCACGACAAGGAGGCGACACTGTCCCAGGTTCTTTCTATGGAGAGAGCGGG
>FR890569.1:62361-66122 GCA_000433415.1 Clostridium sp. CAG:448 | reverse complement strand
CACGATGTTCATGTGCCGATTGTTGCCGATATTCACTTTGATTACCGGATTGCGTTGCGTTGTGCAGAATACGGTGTGGATAAAATCCGGATCAACCCCGGCAATATCGGTGATGAGGAGCGTGTGCGCGCGGTATGTGATGCCTGCCGCGCACGCGGCATTGCCATTCGCATTGGGGTCAACAGCGGATCGCTGGAGAAGCATATTCTTGCAAAGTATGGGGCGCCGACACCTGAGGCACTGTGTGAGAGCGCCTGCTACCATGTGGCTCTTTTGGAAAAATTCGGTTTTTACGACACGGTTATTTCTATCAAAGGATCCGGGGTCAGACAGATGATCAATGCCAACCGGTTGGTTGCCGGATGCTGTGATTATCCCATCCACCTTGGTGTAACGGAAGCGGGAAGCGGGTCACAAGGGCGCATCAAAAGTGCCGCCGGAATCGGTTCGCTTTTATGCGACGGCATCGGAGACACCTTGCGGGTGTCTTTGACCGAGGATCCGGTTGCGGAGGTTGCGGCAGCTCATGAAATCCTGAACGCAATGGAAATCGACGGTCAGAGGGGCATGAATATTGTCAGTTGCCCGACATGCGGCAGGACAAAAATTGATCTGATCAGACTTGTCGAGGAATTCCGGATGGCGGCACATGGGCAGGGGTTGGACAGGCTCCCTTTGCGTGTGGCATTGATGGGATGTATTGTAAACGGTCCCGGTGAGGCACGGGAGGCGGATATCGGTATCGCAGGCGGAAAAGGCGAGGCGGTGCTGATTCGGCATGGAGAAGTTCTCCGGAAAATACCGGAGGAGCAGATTATTCCCGCTTTGATTGCGGAAATCCGCAAAATTGCAGATCTGACCTGATAATCAGAGATCAGACGATTGATTGAACAGAGAAACAGAAGCAGAAGGAACGGCGGAAATCACCGCATCTCACGCTTGCTTTAGAAAAAAGAAACGGATACGGAAAAATGGGAAAGAAATTTCTGGAGATTTTCAGAAAATATCATCCGGAGGAAGAGATTGCACGCCTTTTGGACTGTGCGGAGGATTTGCGGGTCGATGCGGATCGTGAAAACCGCCTTGCGCGTGTTTCGCTTTCTTTGCCGGCTCCGGTGGAAAAGGAGCTTTTATACCGGATCGAAAAAGAAATTGCAAAGGCTTACGATCTGAATTGGTTCAAGTTACTGCCGCACTATCCGCCGCAGACGCTCGACGATTCGTACATACCGGAGCTGCTGAAGGAAACCGAGGTGACAGGAATTGTCGCGCGCGGTTTTTTTGAGCGTTATACTTATGAGTTTAACGCGGAAGCGGAAACCCTGTGTGTGGATATTCCCGTTGCGGATGCCGGGATCGCTTTGATGGAGGATGCCCGGACTCCGCAGGTGATGGAGGAAATTCTGTACAGCGAGTTTGGGCGGAAAATCAAGGTCACGATCCGGCATACGGATGGTCTCGGTGATGCCTATGCGGAAAGTCTTGCACGCGATCTGGAGCAACTGGATCAGGCGATTCTGGCGGCACAAAAGAGAGAAAGTGCCGGCGCACGCGTCTCACCGCAACCGCAGCAGGAGCAGGTTGATGAAAATGCACCTGTTCTGAAGCGTGTGCCCACGCTGTCGCCGGATGAGGACGTAAAGCCGGTCATCGAAAACGGGTTATGCCGGATCGGGCATACCGTATTCGACATTTCTTCGGCGTCGTTCGTGATCGGTACGCCGTTTCCGTTGGAACCTACGCCGCTTGCATGGGTGCAGAAGCCGCAAAGAGGTCTGATTGTTTTCGGCGAGGTGTTCGGATTCAGCAGAGAAGCGACGCGTGCGGGCGATAAGTTCAATATTCAGTTTTACATCACGGACGGCAATGCCTCATTGGAATGCCGGCTGTATGGGCAGACGCCGGAAGCGGCGGACGAGATCTGTTCGGTTGTAAAAAACGGAGCGGTTTTGGCGCTTCGCGGATACTGCAAGCACGAAACACGCAAGGATCGCGTTGACCCGGACCTGACTTTTTCTTTCTCCGATGTTGCGCAGATCAAAAAGATCGGCCGCTCCGATCAGGCGCCGGTCAAACGGGTTGAACTTCATCTGCATACCATGATGTCAACGCTGGATGCCCTGATTCCGCCCGATGTTGCCGTCAAGACCGCGAAGGCGTGGGGACACCCAGCCGTTGCAATTACCGATCACGGGAACGTACAGGGGTATCAGGATGCCATGCTTGCCTCCGAAAAACTGGGGCAAAAGGTTATTTACGGCATGGAAGCGTATTTTGTCAATGATACCGCCAGTGCTTTGAAGGGCGTTTGCTCGGGTTCTCTGGATGACACGGCGGTGGTGTTTGATATTGAGACAACGGGACTTTCCGTGCAGACCTGTAAAATTACGGAGATCGGTGCCGTAAAGATCCGGAATGGTGCTGTGGTGGATGTGTTTGATACCTTTGTCAACCCGGAATGTCCCATTCCGCCGGAAATTACAGCACTGACCTCCATTACCGATCAGATGGTGGCGGATGCGCCCAAGATTCGGGAAGCTTTGCAGCTTTTCTTTGATTTCATCGGTGACGCGGCAGATGCACCGGAGAAAACGCTTTTAATTGCGCACAATGCGGAGTTTGATACTTCCTTTATCCGTACCGCCGCCGCAAAATGCGGATTGCCGTTTGAAAATCCCTATCTGGACACGTTGCCACTGTCACGTTACCTGAATCCGACACTGAAAAATCATAAGTTGGATACCATTGCAATGCATTACAATCTTGGGGACTTCAATCATCACCGTGCCTCGGATGATGCGAATATGCTTGCGCACATTTATTTTTGTATGATTGCCGACCTGAAAGCGCGGGACGTGCTGACTTATAAACATCTGGTTCAGGAAATGACCGAAAATTCGGATCCGTTGAAGCTGAAGTCTTACCACCAGATTATTCTTGTCAAAAACAAAACCGGCTTGAAAAACCTGTACAAGCTGGTTTCTTACAGTTATCTGAAATATTTCCGCAGGCACCCGCGTATTCCGAAGACCGAATTGGAACAGCACCGTGAAGGCTTGATTATCGGATCGGCATGTGAAGCGGGAGAGTTGGTACAGGCGCTGCTTGACAACCGGCCGAAGGCGGAAGTGGATGCAATTGTGGACTTTTATGATTATCTGGAAATACAACCAATCTGCAATAACCGTTTTTTGATTGAAGAGGGGCGGGTCGCAGACGAGGAAGCACTGCGCGATCTCAACCGCAAGATTGTTGCACTGGGCGAAGAACACGGGAAGTTGGTTGTCGCAACCTGCGATGCGCATTTTCTGAACGAGGAAGATGAGGTGTACCGCAAGGTGCTGCTTGCCGGACAGAAATTCAAGGACTACGATAAAGATACGCATATATATTTTCGCACAACGGAGGAAATGCTCAGGGAATTTTCCTATCTCGGTGAGGAGAAGGCATATGAAGTCGTTGTGACAAACACCAATCTCATCAACGATATGATTGATTCGGATATACGTCCTTTCCCGAAAGGAACATTTACCCCCAGCCTGGAGGGTGCCGAAGAGGAACTGAAAACGAGATGTTACCAGAAAGCACGTTCCATGTATGGTGACCCGTTGCCGGAGATTGTGGCGGCACGACTGGATAAGGAGCTGACTTCCATTATCGGTCACGGCTTTGCGGTGTTGTATATGATTGCGCAGAAATTGGTCCAATACAGTGAAAGCCAGGGATACCTGGTCGGATCGCGTGGATCTGTCGGATCTTCT
>FR890569.1:42085-62278 GCA_000433415.1 Clostridium sp. CAG:448 | reverse complement strand
CCAGTGTCAGTACAGCGATTTTGAGACCGCGAAAAAGCTTGATATCGGTTCCGGATTTGACCTGCCGGACGCAAATTGTCCGAGGTGCGGTCACAAGCTCAGTTATGACGGGCATGATATTCCGTTTGAAACCTTCCTTGGCTTTTACGGCGACAAATCACCGGATATAGACTTGAATTTCTCCGGCGAGGTACAGGGGCGTGTCCATAAGTACACGGAAGAGCTTTTCGGGTCCGAGAATGTGTTCCGTGCCGGCACGATCGGCGGGCTGGCGGATAAAACGGCATTCGGGTACGTCAACAAATACCTGGAGGGAAAGGGGATTATGGTCAACCGTGCCGAGGTGAACCGGATGATCAGTCATTGTGTCGGGGTCAAGCGCTCCACCGGACAGCATCCGGGCGGCATTGTGGTGGTTCCGAAGGAGTACGAAATCTATGATTTCTGCCCGGTGCAGCATCCTGCGGATGACCCGAATTCGGATATTGTCACAACGCACTTTACTTTTGAATATCTGCACGATACTTTGTTGAAACTGGACGAGCTCGGTCACGATATGCCGACCAAGTATAAGTATCTTGAGAAATTTTCGGATACAAGCGTTTTGGATGTTCCCATGAACGACCGTTCGATTTATGACCTCTTTCTTTCCACCGCACCGCTGGGGGTTTCTCCTGAGGATATTGACTGCCCTTTGGGAACCTTGGGGCTGCCGGAGCTTGGAACCAAGTTTGTCATTAAGATGCTTCAGGAATCCAAACCGCAGTCATTTTCCGACCTTTTGCAGATTTCGGGGCTTTCACACGGAACGGACGTCTGGACCAACAATGCGCAGGAGCTGATTAAAAACGGTACCTGCACCATTTCGCAGGTAATCGGAACGCGGGACTCCATTATGCTGGCGCTGATCAAATACGGTGTGGAAAAAAGCCATGCGTTCAAAATCATGGAGATGGTTCGAAAAGGCAAAGGACTGACACCGGAGTATGAGGCAGAGATGAAAGCCGCCAATGTGCCGGACTGGTATATCTGGTCCTGTAAAAAAATCAAATACATGTTTCCGAAAGCGCATGCCGCCGCTTATGATATGTCTGCAATCCGTCTCGGATGGTATAAGGTGCATATTCCGATTGCTTTTTATTGCACCATGTTTACGGTGTCCCCCGAAGGCTTTGATGCAGAACTGGTGATGAAGGGAAAGCCTGCGGTTGCCGCTTATATTCGTGATATCAATCAGCGCGGAAACGATGCGGCACCCAAGGAGATTCAAAGTCTGCCCACACTGCAGTTGATCAACGAGGCATTTGCGCGCGGAATCCGGTTCCTGCCGGTCAGTCTGGAGAAATCCACTGCGCGTGAATACACGCCTGAAAATGGTCGGATTCGTATGCCGTTCAGTGCACTGCCGGGGCTTGGAGAAAATGCCGCGGCGTCGATTGAGCAGGCGAGACAAAAGGAACCCTTCTTCTCCGTTGAAGATTTGCAAACCCGAGCCAAACTGACCAAGGCAATTATTGAAATCCTCAGACGCAATGGTGTTTTGGATGGATTGAATGAAACCGATCAGTTGACGTTTTTCTGAAATGATAAAAACACGCTGTCCCCTGAATGCGTGGTATTCTTATCGGAGAAATTATAGGCGATTGAATAGGACAGAGAACCCTATAGCAGAAAATCTGCGCTGGGGTTCTTTTGTTATGTTTACCACTGATTTTCGTCAAAAATAAGCGTATCATCTTACATTTACGAGAAAGAGAGGGTAGATTTTTTTATGATTTTCTGATATTATTTATTTGTATCACGCATGGAAAACCGGTGTTCTCGGAAATGATTCGTTTATACCGCAGACATTTTTCATAAATAATAAAAAACCTTGTCAGCAATTCCGAAAATACCACACTATATGTGTGAAAGGAGGCGAGATCATGCAAGATACGAACCAATTGTGCAATCGGTTAATACACGAATTTGCCGAAAACTATATGGGAAAATTATTTTACTTTTGCCTACGGAAGACAGGGGACCCCAATGAGGCAGAAGATCTAACGCAGGATATTGCATTGAATGTACTCACAGCGCTTGAAAAAGGCAGTGTTCCCGAGTTCTTTTCGGCATGGGTATGGCAGATAGCGCGAAATCGTTATTCGGTATGGGCAGACGAAAAGCATAAGCGCCATGCGTTGGTAACCGGTTCCGACGCGAGTGACTATGAGATCGAAGATGATAGTCCCGGTGTACTTGATGAAATGATACATGCAGAGCAAATAGCTCTGCTTCGGCGCGAGCTGGCGTTCATCAAGAGTATATATCGGAATGTCGTCGTTTCCTATTATCTTGACGGTAAAAGCATTCGTGACATTGCCGCATCGATGTCGCTTTCTGTCAGCGCGGTAGAACAAAGGCTCTTTCGCGCAAGAAAAATATTGAAAGAAGGTATGGATATGGCAAGAGAATTCGGAAGAAGAAGTTATGATCCGGAGTCGATCGGATTCTGCACATCGGGATCCCAACCGGGTGGTCATCCCTGGTCGGCGATCCAAAGAAAGATCCCAATCAATATTCTTTGCGAGGCAAACAATAACCCAAGTACCGTTCAAGAACTTTCAGTGGCACTTGGGATCGCACTTCCTTATATGGAGGAAGAAATAGAATTGCTTGAAGACGCGGAACTCTTGAAAAAAACTGACAATGGAAAATATTTAACTGGCTTTTTCATCTCTCCCGTTGAATGCCAGAACGAATCAAACGGAATTTGTTGCGAGTTTGCAGAGGAAAACTATGACGCTATATGGCAGCTTGCGGGTAAGGTACTAAAAAAAGCCCAAGAATTCGGAATATCAACAGATGCCTATACGGAAGAAGACGCGCAGATGTTTTTCGCATTCATGATTGAGCAGAAGCTTGTGAACGATCTGCTGCCGGAAAATATCTTTACTAAGTTTACACGTCGCGATGGAGGTAACTGGGGTATTATCGGTCTTGAAGATGGCGCCTCCTCGCGCCTGTCGACTGTGCTTTTCAATAACGAAGGCTCGATGAAAAACGAGGCACTAAAATGGGAAGGTTTCCAGGAGGAATCTTCTGTAGATAAAACATTTTCAGTGCGCAGATACAAAAGCGATGCCCCGGATTGTGATTTGCTCGGATTCTTTGCAAAACTTGCCTGCGAGGACGGTATCAATAAGAATGCAGTCGGCGAATGGGAAAATGTCGATGAGTCTATCGAAGAAGGTTTCCTGACCGTGTCAGATGGAGGCCTGCTGAAGGTGAACGCTATTCTGATTGAAAACGAAAAGAATAAGGAGTTGCTTGCATATATTTGTTCTACCGCGGATTATTGCCGTTTGCTTGAAAAAATGAAGCAGACGGTGGATCGGATGAAAACTGTCATAGAGAAATACAGCAATCCGTACTTAGAGGAAGATTTCGACTACTATGTGGCAATGTCCTTAATGACGCGCGGTTTTTTGGCACCCCTTTGGGCGAATAACGGGTATTATAAGGGAAACAGCGCCCAGTTCTGCGCGTTATATTATTGAGCTTTGCAGGCTGAATCAATTGAAAAAATTGGGGATTGCATTTATGTGATCCCCGATTTTTTTGAAGGGGGAATTCTTCAATCTTGAATTTTTCCCAAGCCAGACAAAACCCGGAAGACAACAGAGTCTTCCGGGTAATACCGAAACAAGGACACGGGAAAAAAGGATCAGCGTGTCGGACCGAGCAACAGGGAGATGTTCAGGTTGCCGTTGAGCGTGCGCAACGCATCCACCATTTCTTTTTGTTTGGATTTGTCCTTCATGGTAATGCGGTAATCCAGTTGAAGAACGGTTCCGTAGTCGGTGGTCTTTACAGTGTCAAGGAGGAACATGGAGCAGTACTCCTTCAATGTATCATCAAAAACGCCGTCATAATTCAGGTCTTCAGGAATGAGAATGTGCAGGCGCATCTGGCGAGAACCTACGCGATCGTAACCGATCAGTGTGGTGAGCATAAAGATCAGACATACAAAGATCGCAGCCAAAACCGCAAAACCGACAAAACCGATTCCGCACGCAACGCCGATTGCGAGTGACAAAAGGAGGTATACCATATCTTTGGTATCTTCGACGGTATTTCTGAAACGAATCAATGCCAGTCCGCCGCCGATGCTGATTGCGCGCGCAAGGTTTGAGCCGATGCAAAGCACAATGGCTGCAACACAGGGGGAAAGGAAAAGAATCGTCAATACAGTTGAAGACTGATACCCGGTTTTTCTGCGTGTAAAAATGTAGACAAGGGAAATCAGCAACGAAAGTCCTACGGAAGTACCGAGAACGATCAAAGAGTCTATCAGCGTCAGCGCGTAGCCGTTGCTGGAGATTCCCAGCGAATAAAGTGTCCAGTCTGGCATGATTTTATATCTCCTTTGGAAAGTAAAATTGTTGTTTCTTTTGGGTGTCGTTCAGATCGGCTCCCGCAAGAGCTTGGTTATATGCATTCTGCCTGTAGGCAGTGCCGTACTTGGAAAAGCTGTGGAACGACAGGCCAAATTCGCTCATGATACGGGCAAACCATAGGGGAACCGCATTGGTGAATTTAACCTCTAAAAGCATCTTGCCCGGAGAAAAAATGGGATCTCCGTAGCGCCCTTTTTGCAGATCGAGATCGTACCGCCTTGTCAGCACATCACTGTCAAAGGTCACGCGGAAGGTCGGATCCACAATACCGCTGTATGCATTGCGAAAATAGCTGACATAGGTACATGGTTTTACGGGATGGTGAAATCTGTAATAATCAATCTCACGCAAAATCTGTTCATTGATGAAAAGCAAAAGATCTGCGGGATGCTTACCGGTTGCAAGGTATTCCATTGCCTCGGCATAAGTCATGCTGACACGGCGCTTGGTTCCGACTCCGCGGTATTTTTTCTTGAGTTCCAAAAAAACCGTGCTGCCGTCCTGCGGGACACCGTAACTGCGCAAACGCAATTTTTCCTTGTAGATGGGGCGTTCAACCGATGTACGGATAACCTGATTCCACGCATCGTCAAAATACAGATTGCATATCATATAAGGTTTTCCGTTTGTATTATAGATATCCGGAACCATGAAATGAGAAAGCTTTTCCTGCAGAGAAGATATCACTGCCTTTTCAATGATAATTTTTTTCTCCATTCGGCGAAAAGTGTGCTCAGCCAAGTGTGTATACACCTCCCCTTGTATCGGAATGTAATACAATGGACAATATTATAGAGGGCAATTGTGACGTCACTTTGAACAATAGAGTAATTATGAAAGAAATATTTGTTTTTTGTAAGGTTTATGCAGAAATGAGGAAAAAACGGCACAAATGAGCCTATCAGGTCAAACCGGCATATTTTTCAGTGTGTGGAATGCCGGTAATACGGAGAAAATAAAAGCAATCCTGCAACGGATGAAAAACGGGAAACCGGGTATGATGCAGGCAAATCAAATAGGGGACATGCGTCGCAAATGGGAGGGGTTCTCCCCAAACCTTTGGTTGGATTGGTTGGAAAGGTGAAGCTTATGAAATACAGGTTAAGTCTGATAAATCTATTATTGGTGGCTCTTTTGCTGATGGGGATACTGTTGGCGGGCATTGTGACGGTACAGGGGCAAAACACGGTTTGTAATTGGTATTGTAAACGTGCCGCAAACCATGCGCAACCGACACTGGATCCGAATTTTTCTTTTATCCAAAATTACGGCGGATACTATATTTTACCGAATACGACGGAAAAAGTCGTGTTCCTGACGTTTGATGCCGGATACGAAAACGGAAATGTCGAAAAGATACTCGACACGCTGAAGGCGGAATCTGTTCCGGGAGCGTTCTTTTTGCTTTCGCATTTTGTCAGTGCCAATACCGCACTTGTCAAAAGAATGTTCGCGGAAGGACACACCGTGTGCAATCATACCGCAACACACAAGGATTATAGCTGTGCGGATGAAGCCGCACTGCGCGCAGATCTTGAAAAATTGGAAGCTCTGTGCCTTGAAAAAACCGGTTCCGGGATGTCACATTATTTCCGACCGCCCGAAGGCAGGTTTTCCGAACAAATGATGAAGTCCTTGCACCACCTTGGTTATAAGACGATCTTTTGGAGCTTTGCCTATGCGGATTGGGACAATCAGCGCCAACCGGATGCGAATTCCGCAAAAAAGAAAATATTGGATAACATTCACCCAGGGGCGGTACTGCTGTTGCATCCGACCTCTTCCGTCAATGCGCAGATTTTGGGAGATGTAATCCGGCAACTGAAAGCCGAGGGATATCGATTCGGAACATTGGATGAATTGACCGCTTCCTGATCAGGGTGACGGCATGCTTTTGCCATAGGAGAAAAAATGAAGAACACACGAAATCATAAAATGGCGGCACGATGCCTGTGGCTCCTTCTGAGTCTGGTTTGCCTCTTGCAGACGCCGGTAGCCGCCTATCGGGCACGCGAGAATGACGGCAGCGCAGTTGAAATCTACAGGCACAAGGAAAATACGCAAAAAAAAATTGCCCTGACCTTTGATGACGGGCCTCATCCGCGTTATACACCTGAAATTCTGGAGATTCTGGACACTTATGGAATCAAAGCAACGTTTTTTGTGGTCGGAGAAAATGCCGAGCATTATCCGGATACTTTAGAAGAGGTCATCCGCCGTGGACATGAGGTCGGAAATCACACCTATACGCATCCGCACCTGATTTGTGAAAATTATACAGGACTGGTGGAAGAGATCGGGCGGTGCGAATCGACAATATACCGATTTGGTGAGTGCCGTACCAAATACTTTCGCCCGCCGGAAGGATTGGTTGACACGGATGTCCGGGTGGCAGCTTCCAAATTGGGATACAGCGTAATCCTTTGGAATATCGACACGCGGGACTGGGCACACACACCGCCGGCAAAAATTGCGGCAAATGTACTCAGCCATGTGCACTCAGGTGATATTATCCTGATGCACGATTATATCGGACACAACAGCCCTACGCCGGAGGCACTCCGGCTGATTTTGCCGGAATTGCTGGCGCAAGGCTATACGTTTGTCCGTATCAGTGAGCTCATTGGGATCAATGAGTAATAAAAATCACGCTTCCGCCTCCGGTGCATCCTCCGTTTCGTCCGAATCGTCGGGGGATGTCCGCGGCGGATTTTTTTTGAGTGCGGGCTGTATCATGTATTTATCAATGACTGGGTAGGCTGCATAGACATTGATAAATGCGGAGGTGGCGGGCACATAAAGGAAGGGAAGCAGAATAGGTAATCCCATAAATCCGACACCGAGCATGGAGGAGCCGACAATCAGGCCGATCGTAATTGCAGCCAGAAGCAAATTGCCCAGCACTGCCATGAGGTTACGTTTCATGCCCAAAACAGAGAAAATCAAGGCGTTTTTCAGCAATTTCCATGTTTTGATATCAAATGTAATCATCAAAAGATAGATATACATCCGCAAGAGCAAAAACAGGATTGCCACGGCGATGATCAAGCCGTACATCAGGTTGTTGACCGTACTGCTCTCGGTATTCATAAAGAACAAAATATCGAATATGAGGAGCCCAATTGCGCAAAAATCGATCAATCCAAGGAAAAATCCCTGCTTGAAGTTTTTCCGGATGGCGTGAAAATAATCCCCGAACAAGAAAACGCCGTCACCGCGCACAAAGGCACGCAGAATATAAGTGGAACCGGTGTTCTGCCATCCCCATGTTATCAGCACAAAAAGAACCAGGGGAATCATGATCCAATATACATAGGTATTGTATGTCGGAAGCGCCTGTTGTGCCATTCGCGCAACAAAGAAAAGGTTCCCGGTCGCTGTCGGTGCCGCGGTCTGCATACCGTAGAGCGCCGCATAACTGCCATAACTTTGGGTCGGAGTGGTCGGACCGGTGAAGTACAGCCAAATTGCAACGGCAATCGGCACAAACTGAAACAACATCATCAGATTCAACGAGATGATGCGGGTAAATTTTCTGCCGTATTGCTTAAAAAAGAATTTCAGATTCGGTGTGCGATCCTCACCCGGCTCCACACCTTTTCCGTCTTTTGTCCAATCAAACAGTTTGAATTTTTTCTTTGATTTGCGTTCGTCCACTTTTTTGATTCCTTTTTGTTTTTATCGTTTGTTCCCGGGATTTGCCTTAAGGCATTACATATGCGCCCACAAAAGCATTTTGCATATATGCACACATGCAAATAGAAAAGACAGGATTGTGATTACAAGGGTAAAGCTGATGATTGAACCGGAAATAAAAGGGGTAAATGGTTTTTTGCCGGTTTTGTGCGTTTTAGAAAAAAAGTAGGTGGATGCATGTCTGCAAAAACTGCATGCATAGCACAAAAGCAATCCGCAAAGTATTTCCGTCAGCCAAAGAATTGCAGTATGAGTGATACTGATGTCCGATGACGCTGACACATATGCCAGTCGGACACCGCAAGCTGCCCCGCGCAGAACGACGCAGGTGCCGGCTACCGCCGGCAGGAAAAAGGTCATTGTGCCGACAAACAATGACGCCAACAGCAAAAGATCAAGCCATAAAGCGGGAAATACGTCTGTCGCAAACCGAGAGCCGGAGGTGCCGCGGTAACCGGTTGCCGAAAGCAGAAACACACCTGCAACCGAAAAAACAGCATATAGAACCAGATACCGGGAAAAGTGTTTGAGCAGGTTGCGGCGTTCCGGTGCCTTTTTTGCAATATATATCACTGTACTTGTCCTCCGTCAATGCTTTATACTGTAACGTATGAGAGAAGAGGACAGAATATTCCTTCTGTTATTATATCATAGTTTTACGCGGAATACAAGGCTTTTTTATGTATTTCTGTTTTTTCGCAGTGCCTCAAAGGCGAGGACGGTTGCCGCAGAAGCGGCGGAGAGGGAACCGCGGAATACTCTTCCGTAATCAATCCGTACGATTTCATCCGCCTGTGAGAGCAACTTTGCGGAGATACCGCGCTTTTCGCCGCCGACGATCATGAGAAGAGGAAAATGCATATCCGCGTCATAAAGGCTAACGGAATTGCGGATACCGGCAGCAAGAATTTTGTAACCGCATTGGCGGAAAACGCCCGGTACGGACGCAGGGTCTGCAATGCAGACGGACAGCAATTCGGAGGTTCCTGCGGAAGCACGCGCAACTGTACCGGCTGCGCTCATCCAGTTTCGCTCGGACAGTACAACACCGTCTACGCCTGCGGCATAGAGCGATCGGAGCACATATCCGAAATTGTACGGATCCTCAATTCCGTCCAAAAAAACATAAAAACCGTCCTGACGGACAAAGGTGGCATCCAATACGGGATACGCGCGCTGGGTACATTCGGCGACGATGCCGCCGTGTGTGGTACCGGTTGTTATTTTGTCAATCACAGTACTATTTGTGAACTCAATGTGAAATCCGAGCTTTTCGGATTCTTTGCGCAAAAAGGCAAGTTCGCGCGATTTGCTTGTGGTTTTGTCGCGGTCGAAGAAAATCCGTAAGATCTGTCGGTCATTGGTGCCGGACTCAATGGCGTGAATGATGGCGTTGATTGACGTCATGCCTTCAAAAAGGCAGGATGCATCGGAATGACTTGGTAGGTCGTTTTTGAGATTGGACATGGAAAAATCTCCTGAAATTTTAATAAATGATGACTAAGCCGGCGATACAGCCCATATAATGAAGTGAAAACAAAAATGAAGAGGTATCGCTTATGATGTACATTTCAACCGGCAAGGAACGATGTGTGATACTTGGCACGTATCTTGTAGAAAACAATGCAACTGTACGTACGGTTGCCAACCAGTTCGGAATCAGCAAAAGCACTGTACATAAGGATGTAACGCAGACACTGCGTCGTGTAAATAGCGCGTTGTATGAACAAGTCAAAGCGGTTTTGGAAAGAAATAAAAACGAAAGGCATCTGCGCGGCGGTGAGGCAACGCGGAAAAAGTACCTGGAGGCACACGAAAATGCGTAATTGACCCGGAAATGGGCATCGAAAGGGGATTTTTGTGCCTGATATGCAATTATACAAAATCAAAATTTTGTATAATTCAGGGAAGGAATTTTGCGGTAAGAAGCGCATTTATACCGGATTATGGCAGTTTCAGCCTTTTCAGTGTCCGCAGCTCCAGCGTCCACGTACAACTGACCGGACGGTTCGTTCAAGCGACGACCGTCCGGATCTTTTTATATGATTATACTGTATTTTTGCGTGTTTGTCAATAGCGGTTATTTGTCTTTTTTGCCGGATTTCATTGCGGCAAAAAAGCCTTTTTTCTCGGGCGCGTCGGCGATTTCAATTTCCGTCAGCGTATATCCGGTCTGTTTGATTGCATTGCGCAACTGTTCTTCGTTAAGGGGCTCTTCACTGAGAATTTCCGTGATTCCTTTGCTGTGTGATGAGGTGACCTTTTTGATCTTGAACTCGCGCCGAATGACATCGTTGATGTGGGATTCACACATGCCGCACATCATGCCGTTAATATGCAATACTGTTTTTTTCATGTTGTTTATCCTTTCTTTTTCACTGTCCGTCGAGCGGATCAGTTTATGTAACCGATTTCGCAGGATCAGTCCTGATACACTGATGGCAAAGATCAGTGCCAATCCCATCCAGAAACCCGGGCGGACAATCTGAAGGTTGCAAAGGAATCCATCAGATCCTGCTTGGAGGACATATTGCGGATGGCACTGTTTTCGCTGGCGATATTCTCCTTTGGCGCGTTCGTGTAGACAGAATCGATTGTATATGGAATTCCGATGGTATCTGCACATTCTGTTGTAATCAATATGCTTTCTGACACGCTCCGATAAGTACCGGCGACCGTAACGGGATAGGTTTTGCTGGTTCCGAACGGTTTGATCAGAACCGTATCCCCTTTTTTCAGTCCGAATTTGTCCGAAATGCGCATGCATACATACACTCCGCCGGAACTGACGTCAATCGGATTGTTTTTTTCATCGGTGATTTTTACCATCTCGTGCGTCATGTTGTATATATCAAGAGAAACGGATTTGTCCTCAATTTCCGCGCTGATACTGGCACTGTAATCTCCGTCGTACTGTGAGATCACAGCGCGGCGATCCTCCGGGGTGGGCTAACCGCAATGCTGAATAGAACGGCTAATGGTTAGCTCTTGCTAACCATTAGCCGGAAAAAGAAACCGCTCCGGGCGGTTCCCAGACTGTCCCTCCCTCTTTTCGGATCAAACCGAGGGAGAGACAGCCAAAAATTATCTTAAGATATGCTCCGATACAAATCAGAGTCCGCGTTTTACATAACTGGTATGCAGAACATGATGTGCGGTTTCGCTGTTGGGCTTTCCTAAGAACTCCTCATACAGTTTCCAAACGCCCGCATTGTCCTGAGATTTGCGCAGGTCGCAATTCTTATCGTCATTGTACAGAACAGCGGCTCTGACGGCGCGAAGATCGGTAGTCATGCGCACAGATGCCGGTTGATACGGCTGACCGCCGCCGTTGACACAACCGCCGGGACAAGCCATGACCTCGATAAACTGTACATCGACCGCACCGGATTCCACATCACGCAGAAGCTTCTTTGCGTTCGCGGTACCGGACGCCACAGCTACCTTAACGGTCATATCGCCCAGTTTATATGCGGCGAATTTGATCGGATCGGTTCCGCGGACTTCCTCAAACTCGATCTTTTCCAGTTCGGTTCCGAGAATGACTTCCGCGGCATAGCGCAATGCTGCTTCCATGACACCTCCGGTTGCACCGAAGATTGCACCCGCAGAGGAGCCGATGGCGAAGGCATCGTCAAAAGCTTCATCGCCAAGCTGTTTGAAATTGATACCTGCCGTCTGAATCATTCTGCCAAGTTCTCTCGTTGTAATGGCAACATCCACGTCCGGAATGCCGTCACCTGCGGCAGACTGATCGGCTCTGCCGACCTCAAACTTCTTTGCAGTGCACGGAATGGCGGATACAAAGAAAATATCCTTTGGATCCCAGCCCATTTTTTG
The DNA here is from genome assembly GCA_000433415.1 of Clostridium sp. CAG:448. Lineage (GTDB taxonomy): Bacteria > Bacillota > Clostridia > Oscillospirales > CAG-272 > CAG-448. The sequence goes on along the minus strand of FR890569.1, from coordinate 50,303 downwards.
CGCGTAATACGTCTTGACCATGGCGCCAAACATCTGCTGAGGCGATTTGCAGGTGGACAGATTTTCCGTCAGTTCCGGGAAATAGTGCTCACAGAATTTGATCCATCCGGGCGAACAGGAGGTGATCATGGGAAGTGCACCGCCGTTCTGAATTCTGCCGAGCAATTCGTTTGCCTCTTCGATAATGGTCAGGTCCGCAGAGAGATTCATGTCATAGACACCCTCAAATCCGAGACGGCGGATGGCGGCAACCATTTTTCCTTCGCAGTCCGTGCCGGGCTCATAGCCGAAGCATTCGCCGATCTGTGCACGTACGGAAGGCGCAGTGCAGATCAGAACGTGTTTGTCCGGATCAGCCAATGCCGCAAATACCTTTGCGGTGTCGTCTACCTCGTGCAATGCACCGGTCGGACATGCCACAACGCACTGTCCGCAGTTGATACAGGAGGTGGAGGCAAGCGGCGCTTCAAATGCGCAGGCAATGTGTGTATCAAATCCGCGGTCGTTTGCGCCGATGACGCCGATTCCCTGCGTCTTTTTGCATGCAGCCACACAGCGGCGGCAAAGGACACATTTACTGTTATCGCGTACGATGGATACGGAAGAATCATCAATCTTGGATGCGGTTTTGACACCGGAAAAATGATGCTCATCGACGTGATAGTCGTTGCAAAGCTTTTGCAATTCGCAGGTGGTTGAGCGCACACAGGACAGACACTCGCGGTTGTGATTGGAAAGCAGAAGCTCCAGGTTCATCTTGCGGAATTTGATTACCTTGGGGGTATTGGTCAGGATTTCCATCCCTTCGCTTGCCGGATATACGCAGGCGGTGACCATACGGAAGGGCTTACCGCCCTCGGATGCCTCGACCAGGCAAAGGCGACAGGCGCCGATTTCGTTGATATCCTTCAGATAGCACAATGTGGGAATTTCCACCTTTGCCGCTCTGGCGGCTTCAAGAACTGTGGAACCCTTGGGTACCTCATAAGAGGTGCCGTTAATCTTTACATGAATTGTTTCCATCTACCACAATTCTCCTTTCTTTAAGCCTTGGAAATTGCATTGAACTTACAGTTGGAGATACAAGCGCCGCACTTTACGCACTTCTTTGTATCAATCGCCATGGAAGCCAACTTGTGTCCGGGAGCGATATAATCCGTCCGGGAAATGGCATCCGCAGGACAGTTCTTTGCGCACTTGCCGCAACCGATACACTGATCGGCATCGATGTGGTACTGTACAAGACCTTTGCAGACACCTGCGGGGCACTTTTTGTCCACGATGTGCGCAATATATTCATCACGGAAGAATTTCATGGTTGCGATGACCGGGTTCGGGGCTGTCTGTCCCAAGCCGCACAGAGAGCCTGCTTTGATGTACTGGCACAGCTCCTCCATACGATCCAGATCTTCCATTTCCCCGTTTCCTGCGATGATTTTATCCAGCAATTCAAGCAGTCTGCGCGTACCGACACGGCAGGGGGTGCACTTTCCGCAGGATTCATCGACAGTGAAGTCGAGGAAGAAACGGGCGATATCAACCATGCAGTTGTCTTCGTCCATTACAATCAGACCGCCGGAGCCCATCATACAGCCAATGGCAGTCAGGTTATCGTAATCAATCGGTGTGTCAATCAGGGACGCGGGAATGCATCCGCCGGAAGGACCGCCGGTTTGTGCTGCCTTGAACTTTTTACCGTTCGGAATACCGCCGCCGATGTCATAGATGACCTCACGCAGGGTTGTTCCCATCGGAACCTCTAAAAGACCGGTATTCACGATCTTACCGCCGATTGCGAATACCTTGGTTCCCTTCGATTTCTCGGTACCCATGCCGGCAAACCAGGATGCCCCGTTCAGGATGATCTGACAGACATTGGCATATGTTTCGACATTGTTCAGGATGGTCGGCTGTCCGAAGAGTCCCTTTACTGCCGGGAAAGGCGGACGGGGACGCGGTTCGCCGCGGTTACCTTCGATGGAGGTCATCAAAGCGGTTTCCTCACCGCATACAAATGCGCCGGCGCCGAAACGGAGTTTTACGTCAAAGTTGAATCCGGTCCCGAAGATGTTCTCTCCGAGCAGTCCCTCTTCTCTTGCCTGCTTGATTGCGATTTCCAGTCTATGTATTGCAATCGGATATTCTGCACGGACATAAATATATCCCTCATCGGAACCGATCGCATATCCGGCAATCGCCATAGCTTCCAAAACCGTATGCGGATCGCCTTCCAAAACGGAACGGTCCATAAACGCACCGGGGTCACCCTCGTCCGCATTGCAGCAGACATATTTTTTGACCTCTCCACGACGTGCCGTTGCAAACTTCCACTTCAGACCGGTCGGAAATCCGCCGCCGCCTCTTCCGCGCAGACCGGAAGCAAGAACTTCCGAAACAACATCATCCGGGGTCATGGTGGTCAGAACCTTGGCAAGTGCCTGATAACCGTCTCTTGCAATGTATTCGTCGATATTTTCGGGGTCAATCACGCCGCAGTTGCGCAAGGCAACGCGGTGCTGTTTTTTGAAGAAGGACATGTCCTTCAGTTTGGCAATGTGGTGGTCACTTGCGCTTTTTTCATGGAATTCGATTCTTTCAACCGGAATATCGTTGATCAGGTGAGATTCCACGATTTCGGGAATATCCTCTACCTTGACCATGGAGTAGAAAGTGCCTTCCGGATAAACAATCATCACAGGACCAAGTGCGCACAGACCGAAACAACCGGTTCTGACCACTTTGATCTGATCGGCAATCCCTTTTTCCTCCAACTCTTTCATCAGAGCATCATGCAAAGCAGGACTCCCGGAGGAGGTGCAGCCGGTACCTCCGCAGATCAGGACGTGCTTGCGGATATTCTTTTCCGTTACGTCACTTCCCTCACGCATGGCAACCGCGGGCTGCATTTTTTTGCGGATCTCATTCAATTGTTCAACTGTTTTAATCATCTCGCACTTCCTCCTTACTGATATTTGGCAAGGATGGTTTTGACATCCGCTGTAGTCAGTCTGCCGTATACTTCACCGTTTACGGTCAGAACCGGCGCAAGACCGCACGCGCCGATACATCTGGTCGCTTCCAGAGAATATTTGCCGTCTGCGGATGTACTGCCGATCGGGACGTTCAGCTCTTTGGATACTTCTTCGATAATGGCGCCGGAACCCTTGACATAACATGCGGTGCCAAGGCAAACGGCAACAGCAACTTCGCCGTCGGGATTCAGTTTGAACTGCGCATAGAAGGATGCAATACCGTAGATTTCTTCAACGGCGGTATCGGTTTTTTCGGCGATAATCTTCTGGACTTCCAGCGGGAGATAACCGTAAATCTCCTGCGCCTTTTGCAGAATGGGCATCATAGCGCCCTTTTCGCCGCGATACTCCTCGATCACTGCAAGCAGCTTTTCTTCCTGTTCGGGGGTGCCACGAAATTCAACCGTGGTCAGCTTCTTTTTCATGTGAGAAAATAACCTCCTGTGTTTGTTTATTGTCAACCTGTTTATTATATCACATTTTGACGGGGTTGTCTACACATTTTCTGAAATTTTTTACCTAAAAGTGAGAGAAGTGTCGAAAAGAATCATTGACCCGGAATGCGGAAGATCAATCGCAGTTTTCCCAGTTATGGTAAACCTCCGTTACGTCATCATCTTCATCCAGACGGTCCAGCAAAAGTCCCATGAACTTGATATCGTCTTCGTTCTCAAGTGTCACATAGTTGGAAGGAATTTTGGTGGCTTCGGCAGAGGCGATCTCGTATCCCTTTTCTTTCAGGGTATCGGCGATCGCATAAACATCGTCCGGTTCCGTGTAAATCTCAAAAGTGTCACCCTCGGCAGAGAAGTCGGAAGCGCCCGCCTCCAGCGCGTCTTCCATCAGCTTGTCCTCATCAATGTCCTCGTCTTCATTGTCCACCACAATCAGACCCTTGTCTGAGAACAGGTATCCGACACAACCGGTCTGCCCGAGATTTCCGTGATATTTGGAGAAGGTGGCGCGCACGTTTCCGGCGGTTCTGTTGCGGTTGTCAGTTGTCGCGCGGACGATGACGGCAATACCGGCAGGTCCGTATCCTTCGTAAATGACTTCCTCGTAGGTCTCTCCGCCTGCGCCGAGTGCCTTTTCAATGCTACGTTTGATGTTATCATTCGGCACATTGTTTGCCTTGGCTTTCGCAATCAAGTCGCGCAATTTGGAGTTGGAGTTGGGGTCTCCGCCGCCGGCTTTGACAGCGATTGCGATTTCCTTGCCGATCTGCGTGAAGACTTTGCCTCTTGCCGCATCTGTTTTTTCCTTCTTGTGCTTGATGTTTGCCCATTTACTATGTCCGGACATACTGTGTTACCTCTCTTATTTATGATAAATTTTTATATTTTGTTTGCTTTTATACTTTTTCGGTTTTGCGCAGGCAGATCAGACCAAAGGCGTTTCCGAGCGCCTGTTTGGTTGCCGCTGTCAGCGCAAGCCGCTGTCAGCGCAATGCGGGTATTTTTGACCGTTTGGTCATCTGCCGTCAGAATGGGGCATGCGTGGTAGAACTTATTGAAGGCAACCGCAACCTCCAGAATATAGCGCGTAATGACAGAAGGTTCGTAGTCGCGCAAAGCCAGAATGACACGCTCCTCCAACTGGCAGATTACTTTGAGCAATGCCGTCTCATTCGGATCCGTGACGTTCAGCGAGGATACATTAAATGCGGGCGCTTTTTCCAGCACAGAGCAGGTTCTCGCATAGGTATACTGCACATACGGTCCCGTGTTTCCTTCAAACGACAGGGCATCTTCCATGTTGAAATCGATGTCCTTGATGCGATTGTTGGAAAGATAGTAGAACACAATCGCACCGACGCCAATTGCCTCCGCAATGTCCGTGCGACCCTTCAGAGAAGGGTTCTTCTCTTCCATAATTTCCGTCACCTTTTCGATTGCCGCACTGAACAAATCGCGCAAAAGAATGACATTGCCTGTCCGTGTTGCCAGCTTGGAGCCGTTGATACTGACCGTGCCATAGGGGACGTGAACCAGTTCGTCATACCAGTCGTATCCCATCAGCTCCACAACCTTAAACCACTGTTTGAAGTGCAGAATCTGTTGATTGCTCGTTACGTAAATGCATTTGTCAAAATTGTACTCCTGTTTGCGGTAGACGGCAGCGGCGATATCACGTGTCGGATAAAGGGTGGAGCCGTCGCTCTTGAGAATCAGGCAGGGCGGCATACCATACGGTTCTAGATCTACAATGGAAGCGCCCTGATCCAGCTTCAAAAGCCCCATTTGGCGCAGCTTTTCAACCTGCGCGGGCATTTTATCCGTATAGAAGGATTCTCCTTTGTAGCTGTCAAAGGTGATGCCGAGTTGTTTATAGGTTTTTTCGTATTCTTTGAGGCTGATCTCAATAAACCAACGCCAAAGGGCAAGGTTTTCTTCATCTCCGGTTTCCATCTTATGGAATTCCGCGCGTGCCGCATCGGCGAGTGCATGCTCTCCACGTTCTTTTTCGGCGCCGATTTCATTGTTGACGCGGACATACAGTTCTACCAGTTTGTCGATTCCGCCCTCTTCGACCGATTCCCTGCTCCCCCATGTGCGATAGGCGAGAATCAGTTTTCCGAACTGTGTTCCCCAGTCGCCGAGATAGTTGATACCGATGCAATGATAGCCGGCAAATTCATGGAGCATTTTCAGGGAATGTCCGATGACAGTCGTGCCGAGATGACCGATGTGGAAGGGTTTGGCGACATTCGGGGAGGAATAGTCCAGTACAACGGTTTTTCCGTGACCGCATTCCGGCGAACCGTAGCGATCCCCTTTTTGCAGAACTTCAGGAATGACATGCGATGCCAGTGCATTTCCCGAAAGACGGATGTTCAGATATCCGTTCAGTGCGGTGACCTGACCGATGTCGCTGTCAGATTTCAATGCGTCAGCCAGCGATTGTGCGATCATAACCGGGGATTTACGCAATGTCTTTGCGAATTTGAAGCACGGAAGCGCAAGGTCTCCCATACTGTCGTCGGGCGGATATTCCAGCAACGCAAGAATTTCCTGCTCGGAGACGGTTGCGTCAGGACTCAGTGTCTGTATACCGTTTTGAATGGTCTGTGCGATTTGTTGTTTGATTTTCAGCATGGTTATTCACCTTTCGTTTCATTCTGTTCTTGCGTCAGCGGTAACAGGGTAGCTCCGGTGATGTTTCGCAATTCCCGGACGCCGATCAAAAGTTGAACGCCCCGCATACCGCCGCTGACCGTAATTCGGTCATGCTTTCCTGCTTCTTCGTCCAGATAGGTCGGAAATTTTTTCTTCATACCGATCGGAGAGCACCCGCCGCGGATATACCCGGTTACGGCGAGCAGATCCTTTACGTGTAGCATCTCGATCCGCTTGTTTCCTGTTTCGCTTGCGATTTTCCGCAAATCAATTTCACGGTCTACAGGAATACAGAACACGAGAAACCCGGTTTTATCGCCCTTTGCGACCAGTGTTTTGAAAACGGTTTCATAAGGCAGTCCGACGCAATCCGCAATGTGTGTTCCGGAAAGATCGTTTTCGTCTACCTCATAGGTGTAAATTTCGTACGGAATTTTGGCACCGTCCAGAATCCGCATGGCATTTGTTTTGGGTATTTTGATATGGCTCATAGTTCTTCCCGATCCTTTCCGGCAAGCATGTCCGCCGCAGCCTGACGTTGGGCATCCGTGACGGACAGCCCCCCGAGAATTCTTGCAATTGCATCCTGCTCTTCTTCAGGTGTCAGAATCCGCACGGCCGTCTGCACCCGCCCGTCTGCTTCGCTTTTGGAAACAAAGAAATGGGTATCCGCCAGAGAGGCGATTTGTGCGGAATGTGTAACACAGATGACTTGGGTTTCCTTTGAAATTCTGCGCAGCTTCAAGCCGACCTTGCGTGAGGTGCTTCCGGAAATACCGGTGTCCACCTCATCGTAAATGATGCAGCCGACGCCGTCGCGATCATTGAGTACACAGCGAATGGCAAGCATGATGCGTGACAATTCGCCGCCGGATGCAATTTTCTGCATGGGAGCGAGCGGTTCTCCCGGGTTGGTGGCGATCAGAAACTCCACTTTGTCACAGCCTGTCGCATTAAGTGCGCAATGGCTGACCGCGACCAAAAAACGGACGCGCGGCATATCCAGATAAGTAAGTATTTCCGCGATTTTCCGCTCCACTTCTTTGGCTGCCTCTGCACGCTTCCGATGAAGAGCAGCGGCAACATTTTCTGCTTTTTCGCGGAGTTCGGAAATCCGGTGGCTCAATTCTTCACAGCGCTCGCCGGACGTATCAAGCTCTTCCAACCGTTTGGCGGCATTGGCGCGAAACGCAAGTACTTCACAAACGGATGCGCCGTATTTGCGCTTCAGTTTTGCCAATGCATCCAATCTGCTTTGCATCCGATCCAAAAGAACCGTCGGATCTTCATCGGGCTGCTCGGACAGTGTGGAGAGTATCTCTGCGATGTCACGTAATTCATATTCGCAGTTGCGCAACCGCTCTGCAAGCGGCGCGGAGGTCGGAATCATTGCCGATAGTTGTTCCATTGCACCTGCCGCCCGTGCGACAAGCATGGTGGCACTGCCTTTTTCCCCGCTGTCCAGCACACGTTCGCAAAAACTGACCTGCTTCTGAATCTTCTCAAGATTCTGCAAACGCGAGCATTCATTCTCCAGTTTTTCTTCTTCGCCCTCTTTGGGCTTTACGGCATCAATGTCGCGTATCTGATAAAGCAGCATTTCACGCAACCGAAGCTTTTCGGCTTCATTCTGCTGCAGTGCCGCCAGTGCGCTTTCTGCCTCTCGCAGATCGCGGTAAACAGTGCCGTAATCATGCAGAAGTTCTTCGGCACCGATATAGGCATCCAGGTATCGGATATGTGAATCGGCATCCAGGAGTGCCTGGCTGTCATTCTGACCGTGGATATTGATCAGTAGCTTTCCTGCCTGCCGGAGCATCCCCTGTGTGACAGGTCTGCCGTTGATACGGGCACTGCTTTTGCCGTCCGCATGGAGATTTTTTTCCAGAAGAACACACCCGTCGTCGCAGGTGATTCCGATTTCCGAAAGTGCCTGCACCGTTTTTTGCGAAAGCGAGTCGAACATGGCACAGACCGTTGCGCTTTTTTCGCCCGAGCGGACAAGGTCACGGGAGGCGCGGTTACCGGCAAGCATATTGATGTCGTCGGTGATTTTTGGTTTTTCGGGAC
>FR890569.1:41862-42050 GCA_000433415.1 Clostridium sp. CAG:448 | reverse complement strand
CGGAGAACCCCTCGCCGAAGGAAAAATCCGCCTGTCGGATGACTGCGATGTTTTCAATATGCAATCGCCGGAGCATATTATTTGCCCCCGATCATACCGGAGATTTGCACACACAGTTTTTCCGTGCTGTGATGATCGCGTACAATGACAATGATGGTGTCGTCTCCTGCAACGCAGCCGAGAATTGC
>FR890569.1:30469-41784 GCA_000433415.1 Clostridium sp. CAG:448 | reverse complement strand
GGTTCGCATCACAATGATATTCTGTACATGATCGATGGAAGTTACCGCACTCATCAGGGAAAAATTGAAGACTGGCGCCATGCTGTCGGCTCCTTCCGGAGGCATGGTATAACGGTAAACGCCCTTTTCCGTCAATACTTTGCTGAGTTTCAATTCACGTATATCGCGCGAAACAGTTGCCTGTGTGACATCAAAACCGGCGTTGCGGAGATAACCAATCAGTTCATCCTGCGTCTGAACGGTATATTGATTGATGATGTTCTGAATACAATCGTGTCTGTCTTTCTTCATGACGACCTCCTCGGTTTGCATTATTAGGTATGTTCTGTCATTTTCATGCGCAGAATGTGGTAAAAGCCGTTATTTTTCATGCGGATCAGATTGGTTACAAGATCGGACCGTGAAATGCGCACGGTCTCATTGCGGAACAATTCGTAGTTTGTGCGACCGTCCACGGTCAGAAAGAGATTCCGCTCACGCTGGCAGGTATTTTTGACCTGTAAAACCGCGTTGTCCGGAAACAGAAGCGGACGGGCACCCAAGGAGTGCGGACAGATCGGGGTCACGCAGAAGCAACCCAATCGCGGATCGACGATGGCGCCGCCCGCAGAAAGAGAGTATGCCGTCGACCCGGTAGGTGTGGCAATAATCAGTCCGTCAGCGCGGTAACGGGTGACGGGCAGACCGTTTTCCGAGAGCTCCAAATCCACAATTCTGGCGATGGAGCCGTTGGAGATCACCGCGTCGTTCAATGCATAAGTGTGCGATTTAAGCTTTCCTGCAACGGAATACTGTTCTACCTGCAGCATGGATCTGACATCAATGGTATAATCACCGCTCATCAGCCGCGGCAGCATGTCCAACTCATTCAGTTCCAGTTCCGCCATATACCCGACCCGACCGAGGTTGATGCCGAGAATGGGGGTCGCACGCGGCGCCGCACGGCGTGCCGCCTCTAAAATCGTGCCGTCTCCGCCGAGTACCACCGCGATTTCCGCATTTGCGTAGACCTCGTCAAGCGGCAGATAGGAAAAATCCACACCGCTCCGGTTCATACGCATCATCCGTTCTTTGTTGTTGGTGGAGACAAGCAGTTTGCAACCGTACTCCGAAAGCCTTTGCGCAACCGCGATGGCGGCGTTGACTTTTTCGTATATGTTGAAATTCGTGATCAATGCGATTTTTTTCACGTTACTGTCTTTCCTTTCCGTCAGTCCGGAGGCTCCGGATCAACAGTTCGACTGACGGCATTGACTCCGCAGTCTGTTTGTAAAAGCATACGAGGTACTCTGTATTGCCGTCCCCGCCTGTAATCGGCGACCGAATCAGTCCTGCCGGAAAAAGCCCGCAGGAAATTCCGCCTGTCAATACACGCTCAATGGCGGAAATGCGATCTGCTTCGGACCTGACAATACCGTTCTTTCCGACAGCGTGTCTGCCGACCTCAAATTGCGGTTTGATCAGAGAAATCAGCCACCCGGAAGGCGGAATGAGTGCCGCAAGCGCCGGCAAGATACAGGTCTGTGAGATAAAGGATACATCCATGACAGCGCATGAGACGGGAAACGGAATCATTTCCGGTGCAAGGTAGCGCGCATTGACGCCCTCCATGGATTCGACACGTTCATCGTTGGCAATTCGCGGATGCAGTTGTCCGTGCCCGCTGTCAACCGCGATAACGCAGCGCGCCCCGCGCGAAAGCAGGCAGTCGGTAAACCCTCCGGTGGATGCGCCGATGTCCAGGCAACACAGTCCTTCCGGTGACAAATGGAAAGCATCCAGCGCCGCTTCCAACTTGTAACCGCCGCGACCGACATATTTCTCTTCCTGTATGACACTGATTTTGTGTGCAAGGAGGCTGTCGATCTCCGCAGACGGCTTGGCAATACAGACGCCGTCCACAAAGACCACGCCCTTTCGGATCAACAGCGCGGCACCGGTACGGCTGTCCGCGTAGCCTTGCTCGTACAGGTATTTGTCCGCGCGCATTACGCCAGCCATTCCACGATAGGACGGAAAAGGGGAATTGCGTACACGACGAAAGGCATGCAGACACCGATCACCGCACCGTACAGTACCTGCTTGGGCGTGTGCCCGACACGTTCCTTTAACGAGTAGTGCGTTTCAATGGAATCCGATTCGGATACCATTTGGTTGATGATTTTTGCCTGTTCACCCATTTCGCGGCGCACACCTGTGGCATCGCGGATGACGACCATGGCAAGTACGCCGGAAATGGCGACGTAGCTGGACGCAGGACCGTGCTTGATGCAACAGGCGATCAGCAATGCCACGACGGCTGCTGTGTGTGAACTCGGCATACCGCCGGATCCGAACAGCAACGAATTGAGTGTAAATTTCTGAACTTTGAATGCGCCTGTGACCACCTTCAGCAGTTGTGCGAGCAGCCAGGAGAATACGGCGCTCATCATGACATAATTGGTAAAAAACTCTTTCAGAAAACGTGACATAATGGTATCTCCGGGATTTTATTTAGTGATTTCTTTGTAACAACCAACGTGTGAGTATATCAACCGGCTGTGCGAGCTCCGGGATCGGCTGTGCCTGAGCGAGCGCATGCAAAGCTTCGTCGGTGAGATGCGCGGCGTAGGATTCCGCCTCGTCGACGGTGTGGAAGGAGAGATAATGATTGCGTCCGTCTTCTCCTTTGTCCAGAATATCGTCAATGATTTGGAACGCAAGTCCCACATTGTCCGCAAATCGCAGGAGCAACGCAAGGCGCGGATCATGATCCTCCAATCCGGCGGCAACTGCGCCGAGATAAACACTGACGCGGATCAACCGGACGGTTTTATTGCGGTAAAGCTCCAACAGCGCTTCTTCGGATAATGTGTGCATATCCGCATACAGATCGGCGGACTGTCCTGCCACCATACCGTAGGATCCGGCGGCGTTGGAAAGCGCAATGACGGCACGAAGATTCCGGGACGCGGATGTTTCGGTTGCACCGGCAGCTATCCCGAAGGCATCGGTCAGAAGACCGTCGCCGGCAAGAACCGCTCCCGCTTCTCCGAATATACGGTGGTTTGACGGTTTTCCTCTGCGCATGTCGTCATTATCCATGCACGGCAGGTCGTCGTGGATCAGAGAATATGTATGGATCATCTCCACTGCGGCGGCATAGTCCAGAGCAACCGACGGATTACCGCCGAGCATGTGACAGACGGAAAGCACAAGAACGGGGCGTATCCGTTTGCCGCCGCTCATCAGACTGTATCGCTCTGCCTTGTAAAGCGTCGCCGTTTCAACCGGAAAGTCGGATGCTCCGAACAGGTTCGCAAGGCGGTCGTCAATCATTTTGCCGTAAAACGAGAGGATTTTCTCTGCATTTTGCGTAGTTGCTTCAATTTTATCATTCGGTTTCACGATTGCCATCTTCCTTTTCCTCTTCCGGGTGAAAGTCTTTGCATACCAATGTTCCGTCTTTTTCCCGTTGCAAAATCCGGATTTTCCGCTCGGCGACGTCCAATGCAGAGGTACATGCTCGTATCAGCCGGATTCCCTCTTCGTACAGTTCCATAGATTTGTCCAACCCCGTTTTTCCTTCTTCCAACAAGCCGACAATTTCCTCAATGCGTGCCATCGACTCCTCAAAGGTATCGGGAAGGCTGTTCGCTTCGTTCCCTGTAAGGGAGGCAGGTGTTTGCACTTTAGGATCTTTCTCTTTTTTCAACGGCTGATTCCTCCATTTCTGTTTCTGTGTCCGTGACCGTTGCCCGCAAAGTACCTTTGTGCAGGCGTATGTGTACGGGGGTTCCGGGCGAAACCGCTCTGACATCCGTCAGTACGCTGCCGTCCTCCGTTTCGGTTACACTGTATCCTCTCGCCAGTACGCGCAGAGGGCTCAAAGCGTCCATCCTGCCGCAGAGCAGGTGAAAACGGTGATTTTCTCTTTCAAGTTTTGCCGCCATTGCGGCGTCCAATAACTCTTCTGCATTGGCAATCTCCATCTGCCGGAGTTCAAGCAGGCGTGTGGGTGAGGACAAAACACCGCTTTGCGTCAGCAAGCGCAGATGCTTGCGATAGTGGTCAATCTGCCGGGATAACGCCTGAAACATGTCGTCGCCGCAGTCATGCAAATGGCGGGATATCTCGGTTACATTCGGAACCGCAAGTTCGGCAGCCGCCGAGGGGGTCGGCGCGCGCATGTCCGCGACGAAATCACAGATTGTTGTGTCCGTTTCGTGCCCCACGGCAGAGATGACGGGAATCTGTGAGTCGGCAATTGCCATCGCAAGGGCTTCGTCGTTGAATGCAAACAAATCCTCAAACGATCCGCCGCCTCTGCCGATGATGATCAGATCGACCGACCTTGCACGGTTAAAATACAGAATTCCGGACCGCAGGGAGGCAGGGGCATCCTTTCCCTGCACCAGGGCGGGAAAAAGAATCAGATCACAGCTCGGGAAACGCCGCCCGGTGATGTCGATGATGTCGCGGATTGCTGCACCGGTCGGTGATGTCACAATCCCGATGCACTTCGGGTAATGCGGCAACGTTTTTTTGCGCTCACGGTCAAACAGTCCCATCGCCGCCAGCTTCTGTTTGCTCTGTTCAAATGCGAGATAAAGCGAACCGATTCCGTCCGGTTCCATCCGGTCCACATACAGCTGGTATTGCCCGTCCCGCGGATACAGCGAAACCCGACCGTGCACCAGAACCCGTATTCCGTTTTCCGGATTGAAACGAAGTTCGGACGCGTAGGATCGGAACATGACGGCATGCAACACGCTTTCCGCGTCCTTGAGCGAGAAATAGAGATGGCCGCTCTTGTAATGATTTGTAAAGTTTGAAATCTCGCCGCTGATCCAAAGGTCCGAAAGCATTTCATTGCGATCCAGATACATTTTGACATATGCATTGACCTGTGATACGGTAAATGCGGGCATTTTCTGTTGCAATTCCTGTCTCGCCTCCTTTTCCTTTTGGATTGTGCCGGATTTCAGTGGATGGTCAGGTATCTGTCTCTGCACAAAAGCGCTATACCGGCGGCATTGTCCGCGGCGTATGCCGGTTGCGCAAAGCAGGCATCAATGCCCTTTGCCAGAGAGACGCGCATTCTCTGGTTGCTCATGACGCCGCCGGCGTAAAGAACGGGATGAGCCCCGTGCGTTGCGACGGCTCCCAATGTCAGCGCACGAAGCGTTTCTCCGACAAAGTCCAGCACATACGCGCAGACAAGTTCCTTATTTCCGGTTTGGCAGAACAATTTATCGGCAAGATTCTCAAGTCCGGAAAGATTGCAGCGGCATCCGTTCACGTGGATATGTGCTTTGGAAATTTTTCCTTCATACCGCGCAGCCGCTTCTTCCATCGCCTTTCCGCACGGAAACGCAAAGCCGAGCCGGACACCGACGCGGTCAATAGCCTGTCCCGCATTAATGTCGTCCGTGCCGCCGATCAGTTCCATACGGAAACCGTCCGTCTCCGGTGTAACAAAAAGGACTTCCGTGGTTCCGCCGGATACGTGAAACGCATAAAACGGAGTATGCAGCAATTCCGCTTCCCTGCCGCTTGCATAAACGGCGGCACGAATATGACCGCTCTGATGGGAAAAATGAAACAGTTCGCATGGAAGCGCCGAGGCATAGGCGGACGCGGCGGCTTTGCCGGCAAGGAAACACGGCATATAGGAATCCTGCGCGTCACGTGGCGTTACCGAAACGCCGACGGCACGAACCCGCATCCCCTTGGTGTATTCGCGTAACTGTTCGCAGAGGAGCGGCAGATTTTTTGTATGTGCAAACACTGCGTCCGACTGGCGCAGACCGCGCTCGCCGGCGGCGACCGGGAGCGGTATTTTCAGATTTGCGATAACCGTCCCCTGCGCGTCAGTCACCGCGGCAGAGGTTGTATAGTTGCTTGTGTCAAATCCGACAAAGCAATCCGGCATGTCACACATTTTCCTCGCCCTTCTCCAATTCGTTTTTGATGCTGTTGAGAATGCCGTTGATGAAGGGGCGCGCTTTGTCTTCCGCATACGCTTTGGAGAGTTCGACCGCCTCGTTGATCGCAACGCTGGACGGAACATCCGGGACATACCGCATCTCATAGATACACAAACGGATGATAGACCGTGAAACGCGGGACATCCGGTTTGTTTTCCATCCTTTTGCATATTTGGCAATCAGGTTGTCCAACTCTTCCTGTTTTTCGCAGACGCCGAAAAAGACTTTCCGTATGTAATCGATCTCATCTCCCGGGGCGTCTTCCATTGCGATATCGAAGATTTCCTCCGGCGTTTCGTCTGTTCTGAATTCTCGCTCAAAAAGCATTTCAAACACGCGTTTGCGTGCCTCGATTCTCTTCTCTTGTGCCATGCGGTTCTATCCTTTCGACTCATAGAAATCGGTGTTATACAACGAATGTTGCACAGAAACCCATAATAAAATATTATAGCGCATTTCCCTTCGTTTGTCAACAGAAAAATGAATATATTCAGAACTTTATGCATTTTGTACCGACAGCGGAACATTCGGAAACGAATCTTTGCCGATGGGTACGTCCAAGGGGAGGATCACATGAAAAAATCACTGAAAATCTGTCTGCTATGCGGTTTGCTGGCATTGCTTGCCGTCGGGTACGGAACCGGTGGGGAGTCCCTGACGGCGGAGATTGCATCCCGCACCTATACCCCGGCAGACGAGCCCGCTGCCGTCTCGGCGGAAAATACGGCTTCCTACATCCGGTGGATCGACTTCACCGTTACGGCAAAAGCGCTGCGTGATACCCTGCACGCGGATGTTGCCGCTTATGAGCGGGGCGAACAGATGAGCTGGATTACCCTTCTTGCTCTTCTCGCTGCCGAAAACGGCGGGGATTTTTCCGGATACAAGTCCGGGCAGACGGAGCGTCTTGTGGCACGGTTACGCGCGGGAGAGCTTCCCACGGACATTGCCGTAAACAAAAGACTGTATGCTTACTACACGGAAGCATACAGTGCTGTGCTGGGTGGAATGGTAGGACCGTATACGGCGGTAAGCGTGTCTGCGGACGGCACAAAAGAGGAACAGAAATGTTACGGGCTACGGGTATTCTCTCCCATCGCCGCCGGATATTCGTATACGGACTATGATGATTTCGGTGCGGCGCGTTCTTACGGATATAAGCGCACGCATCTGGGGCATGATATCATGGGAAGTATCGGAACGCCGGTTGTTGCGATTGAAAGCGGATACGTTGAACATTGCGGATGGAATCAGTACGGCGGCTGGCGGATCGGAATCCGTTCCTTTGACGGAAAACGCTACTATTATTACGCACATCTGCGCAAAGGACATCCGTATAACGACATGTATGAGGGCAAATATGTCAATGCAGGCGAGGTGATCGGGTACCTTGGAATGACAGGATACAGCGCACGCGAGGATGTCAACGGGATCAATCTGCCGCACCTGCATGCGGGATTGCAGATCATCTTTGATGCCTCCCAGATCGACGGGTGGAACCAGATATGGGTTGATCTGCATGCGCTGACAGAATTTTGGTCGGTCAACCGGGTACGAACCGTGCCGGATGCTGCCGGAAAGGAGCGCGTGTCCCGTGTATTTTACCGTTACCCGGAGACTCCGGACTGAAACTTTTGTACCCGAAAAAATTTTCAAAAATCGGAAAAAGCCTCTTGCAATATCGGAGAAAATAGATTACAATAGATAGCATATGATTCAAACACAACGGAAAGGCTGTTTCTCATGAAAGATGTAAAAACACCCCCTCCGACGAATGCGGTGCAATCGGAAGGCGTTTGGCAGAAAATCAAACGGGTTCTGATCAACGCCTGTGTCCTGTACACCGTATTTTCGGTTATTATTTTCCTGGTTGTCCTTTTGATTACCGGTCAGACCGATAAAGGAACCGGATATATCAGTTCGGTTCGCTTTTATCTGACGCTGTTGCCGTTTACACTTGTGCTGTCTTTGGCGCACAGCCTTTTGCGTACAAACTGGCACGGCGCGGTTCGCTATTCCCTGCATGCGCTCCTGTCTGTCGGCGGGTTCTTCCTGATCGTGCTGCTTCCCTATCGCCTCAGTGCTTCGGGAACGCCGGTTGTCGGAGTACTTGTCCTATGGGGCGTGCTATACGGATTTTGTATGGGCGGGCGCGGAATCTATCTTTCCAGAAAGAAGAAAATATCCGGGGAAACCAAAGAATATACATCCGTTTTCGGGAAGAGCAAGTGATTTCGCGCTTTCTCGGATTCGTTAGAAAAGAAAGGAAACCAGAATGATGCCAAATAGAAAAACAATGACACTTGTCACCGTTATTTGTACGACGGTTGCCGCGGCAATGATCCTGATTGCTTTGGTTCTCGTCTTTTTTGTAAAGCCGTCCGATACCGCTGGCACCGGTACATCCGGAACGGATACCGGTACGACCGACGGAACAAAGCAGTCGGATGCCTCCTTGAATATTGATAATGCTTTGTTGCCCGAAACTGCGGACGCGGGAACCGGATATATTGACAGTATTATTTTTCTCGGTGACTCTACCACCTACCATATGCTGAACCGTGAGGTTCTTTCCGGCGGAAAGAATTCCAAGCAGGTATGGACCGGAAAAGAGGGGTATCTGAATCTGGACAGTAAAATCCGGAATTCTCTGATCGTTTATCCGGATACCGGCGAGGAAATGACCATTGAACAGACGGTGACGGCAAAGAAGCCGGCGCGCATGGTTATCACGCTCGGTATTGACTACGGCGTCGCATGGCTGACGGACAGTGAGTTTGAAACCTACTATAAACGCCTGGTGGAAATCGTGAAGAGTGCGTCACCGGAGACAAAGATTATTTTGCAGTCAATCTTCCCTGTCAGTAAAGACTATGAGGCGGATCATCCCAAGACCACCAATGCCGCGATCGATGCCAAAAACAAGCTGGTACAGAAGGTTGCCGCCGAATGCGGCGTCCGTTATCTGGATACCGCATCGGTTTTGAAAGGGGCTGACAACTGTATGCTTTCTGCATATGATGCAGGTGACGGTTGTCACTATACGGTTCAGGCATATCAGGCGATACTCAAATATATCCGTACCCATGCGTACGGCAACTGAAAAAGGAGGATGATTTGGTGATGAAAAAAAGCGTTTTGAAGTGGTTGCCCGTTTTGCTGTGCGCGGTACTTTTGCTGTCGCTGTTTTCCTGCGGGGGAAAGCCGGAATACCGGGATGATCTGAAGGTGTCGCAGCTTGCCGCGGTTGTGGTTGCCGCAGTAGAGAACGGTAAGGATTTGGTGCAGGACAATGAGTTTGCAACGGATAATCTGCGTACAGTGACCGATATGTGTTCCGAGTTTACGTTTTACTATAACCCGTCTTCCGGAAATTTGGATCGCTTCGGTGTCTTCCATGTTGCGGATATAGCAAATGTGGAGAATGCCAGAAAGGCGATTGAGAATTACAGCAAGGGTGAGGTTACGGCACTGAAAGAGATTGCAGATCGGTATACGCCGGAGGAATCCGCCAAGCTTGATCACGCCAATGTGCTGGTATGCGGAAAATATATTCTCTTTTCCGTTTTCTCTTCCAAGGACTCAACCGCCGCAACGACAGCGTTTTATGATCGCACAACATCGGAAAATCCTTAAGATACCGCAAAAAACCGCTCCCAACCGAAGGGAGCGGTTTTTGTATTGGTTTATGTTTTTTGCGGAGTCTGAGGAAAAATCAGATCAAAGCTTTGTGAACACGATCCAAAGATCGTCGCCGTCCTGAACCTGATACTCACTCATCTTCTTGTCGACAACTGTGCCATTGATCTGCATGGTAAACATGTAACGACCGTCATCGTGCGTTCCGGCTTTCATATCGCCGATCTCGGAGATACCGCCTTCACTGTTTGTCGAAAATTTGATAGCGGTCTTGGCATCGATGGCACAGTACCAGTCAAGAATTTTGATCGGGCTGGTATCGCCGTCCTGCGCGACAAACTCATAATCATCTTTTTCGTACACGACCTTGTCGCCGTTTTTAATCTTCAGATTGATTTTGATTACAGGGGCACGCGTATATTCACCGGTGTCGTTGTCCGTGGATGTACCCTGCCCTTTTTTGCCGGAGCACGAGACTGCGCACATCGCCAAGAGCAATCCCGCAAGGATCAGGGACAGTACTTTGACAAATTTCATGGTTTTTTATTCCTCCGTAGAATTGATACATTCATTATACCTTAATCCGGCGCATTTGTCAACAGACCGATTCTGAACTTTGTTTTTCAGAATCACCAAAATTCGCCTTTTGTTTTTGTGCAAAATGCTTTTTACAGACGAATCAGCAGGTTCAGAACCAAAATCAGGAGGTAAACCAGCCAGACCGCATATAGTCCGATGGCGACTCCTGCTCCGGCACAGAGAGAAAACCAATCCGCAATACAAAGGACGGCGAAGAAAAGCGCAACTGCGAGGAGCAGAAAGGCAAGAAAACGCGCATTTGCCGTGAAAAAACACGGATAAAAGAAATAACCCGCGCCAAGCATGAGCAGAAAATACATGCCGCCGCGGTATGCGGCAACCGGCAGTTTGGGTTGCCCGAACAGAACCCATCCTGCGGCAAGTCCAAGCAGGAAATGCCACAATAGCCACAGACAACTCAACAGTTTGACGGGAGGCAGGTATTCCTGCATCCCGTACAGATGAATTTTTTCATAGGGATCCCCGCCAAGGTAGCGTACCGCAAGGCACCCGATTGCCGTTGCGGCTCCGCAAAGCAACATCTGCAAGAGCGGAATCCTGTTTTGTCTGACATAAATGCCGTTGCCTTTTCCCATTGCAGCACCCCTTTTCTACGATTACTACGATAAAAGGTATGCGGATGAAGCAGGCAATATGCGAAAGAGCCTTTTATTCCGGCATATCGGTAGGTTCTGTTTTCTGATTTTTGCCGGTGCACGCATGGCAAAACGTGCGCGGTTCCGTGCCGGGGACGAACCATCCCGTTGAAATATGTCCGGCACAGTCGGTCGTTGCCAGGAGTCCTGTTTCTTTACAGTAAGTTGCACGGATCAGGGTATCCGGAATTTGAAAATACGGAACGGAACCGGCAACGTTTGCCTGATAACAGGATCGGATCAGATCGTTCCAGACATCCAGACAGGGGTTCCCCGCAAGATCGTCCATGGGGTGCGGATATTCGTGTCCGGTCCAGACGCCGGCGAGCAATTCCGGCGTATATCCGATGAACCAACGGTCGCAGTTGTTTTGGGTCGTTCCGGTCTTCCCGGCACATTCTACCCGTTTACCGATCTGCAGGTGTCCGCCGGTACCGTATTGTGCTACGTTTTTCAGAAGCTGTGTCATAAT
>FR890569.1:17903-30410 GCA_000433415.1 Clostridium sp. CAG:448 | reverse complement strand
ATTCACGTTCCGTGCAACGCGAAAGCAGCAGCTCGCCCTCTGCACTGTACACACGGTAGTATGAGCGCGGAGCATGGTAAACCCCGTCTGTGAATATCGTGTATCCGCCGGTGATTTCGCGCAGGGTGACGCCATGTGCAAGCTGACCGAGCCCCAGGGCGACGCTGTTTTTGTCACTGACCTCCACTCCGTTCTCCGTTCTGCCTGCGATCAGGTTTTTCATGCCGAGGTGCTCCTGCAGAAATGCAAAAGAACGGTCGATACCCACGCAGTTTTCCAAAACCCGGACAGCCACCGTATTGGTGGAATTGAGCAGTGCGGTCGGAACATCGGTCGGTCCCCGATAGCAGTGATTTGCATTTTGCGGCCAGGGACGGCCGTGACCGGTGCGTACCGGGCTGTCGTCAAATACGGATGCCCAGGAAAGGTGACCGAGTTCCAATGCCGGCGCGTAGGCAGAGAGCGGTTTGATGACCGAGCCGGTCGGGTGCAGTGCGTCTGTGGCAAGGTTGAGTACCCGGTCCCCTGCTTTTTCGCCGATTCTGCCGGCGACGCCGAGAATATCGCCCGTTTGAGGGTCAATTACGATGGCGGCGCATTGTGGATATTCGTCGTCGGATGCTTGCGAAAAATGCGAAGGATCCGAAAAGTAGGCTTCGACCGTTTTCTGGATCGTCGGATTCATACAGGTTTCTATGCGCAGTCCCCCGTTATATACCATGACGGACGCCTGGGCAGGTGTGTATCCGTAGGTCGTGCAGAGATCGTTGATGACGTCCGTAATAACCATGTCGGTGTACCAGGAGTGGATACTGCTTTTTTCACGCTCACGTCCGTTTGAGGTGTCCACCGGACTTTGCACTGCGGCAATGTAACGCTCTTCTGTGATATACCCCTGCTCTTTCATTTCCGTCAGGATCAGATTTCTGCGTTCACGGTTGTTTTCCGGATGGGTAATCGGGTCATAGTAGCCCGGATTATTGGCAATGGCAACAATGGAGGCGGATTCTTCCAATGTCAGATCGCCGACGTTTTTTCCGAAGTATCGCATGGAAGCCGCCCCGATGCCGTAGCACCCCTGTGCAAAGTTTACAAGGTTCAGGTACGCCTCCAGAATTTCCGTTTTGTCGGCTTCCTCTTCCAAGCGATAAGCCGCCGAGATTTCACGCAGCTTTCGGTCCGGTGTTTGTTCACTGTCGCCGGTCAGGTTTTTGATCAGCTGTTGGGTAATGGTGGAGGCGCCGAATTTGTCGCCGTAATGAAAAAAATAGTTGACGCCCGCCAGCAGCGTCCGTTTGATGTCCACGCCGTGGTGCTGAAAAAAGCGTTTGTCCTCGATGGAGATCAGGGCAAAGATCAGGTCTTCCGGAATTTCTTCATAGCGGACGGGAATGCACCATCCCGCACCGTGCAGAATCCCGTTTTCCGTTACGCAGAGTGTCCGTTTCCCGTCGATTTCTTCGTAGTGATACAGGATGCTTTCCGCGTCGGTGGTCGTCATAAGGATGTTATCGATGGTGCGACCGGCGTCCATTTTGTTTTTTATCCGTGTTGTTGCATATATCACGCAGGGAATGGCGGCAAGAAATAGAACTGCCAAAAGGATCAGGAGTACGCGAAAAAAACGCTTCCCTTTTTTTCTTTTTACGGATTTTGCGGATTTTGCATTTTTTATCATTGACGTACCCTCTCTTTCTGTCGCAAAGTACTGATATATTTTGTTCCGCGGTTGCATATTTCTTGCACAAAGCGTTCAAAATATTGACAGTCAACTTTTTGCTTTACCTGCTGAAAATGAAAGGAATGGGAATGATATGCAGCACGACCGCTTTTTACGTTTGATTTCGGTGTTTCTTTGTATTTTTACCATGATTTTGGGAATCGCCGTTTTCAGAAATATCCGGGCAGTGGAAGACGAGAATGCAATTACGCGAAAGACCACTTACAATGCCGCGGCTCTGGTTCGCCGCGAACTTAAGAACTTACAGGAAACGGAACAGGAAACAATACCGGACACAACCCAGACAACACCGGACACAACCCAGGATGTGCCGACCGATACAGAGGCGGTTGCAAAAACCTCCTGTTTCGTCTTGCGCGAACAGGATGGCATTTTGTGCGTGTTTGATGAAAAAGGTGTACTGAAACGGAATACCGGAATTTCTGTACGCAGTTTGCCAGATGCGGACAGAGCATCCCTGCATGACGGCATTTGTGTATACAGCGAGGAGGAACTGGCGATGCTGATCGGAGATCTGAGCACCTGAATCCATGTTTTTTCTCAAAAACGCTTGACAACTTCCGAAAAATGTGTATAATATAGGTGTAGGCAACGGTGTCTGAGTGTGGTAACTCCGGCACCGTTTTTGTTATTTGCCGATCCCACTGTAATCGGATCGAAGAAACAGAAAGGAAAAAACAGCCATGAAAGAGGAAGTCAAGGGATTTGCATACCATCAAACCGAAAAACGGTATGTGGCATTATATCGCAACGGCATCTGGGAGGAGGGCGGACTGACCGATGATCCGAACATCGTACTGAATGAGTCTGCGTGTGTGCTTCAGTATGCGCAGACCTGCTTTGAGGGACTGAAGGCATACCGCACCAAGGACGGGCACATTGTGTGTTTCCGACCTGATCTGAACGCAAAGCGGCTGCACGATTCCTGTGTACGCATGATGATTCCGCCTCTGCCGGACGGAATGTTTGAGCAGGCAATCAAAGAGGTAGTCAGTGCAAACCGTGATTGGGTACCGGATCATGACAGCGGCGGTTCACTGTATCTGCGCCCTTATGTATTCGGTACCAATCCGGTTTTGGGCGTTAAGCCGGCAACGGAATTTCAGTTCCGCGTGTTCGGTACGCCGGTCGGCTCCTATTTTGCAGGCGGCGTCAGACCGCTCCGCATTCGCATCACCGATTTCGACCGTGCCGCGCCGCACGGTACCGGTCACATCAAGGCAGGATTGAACTATGCGATGAGTCTGTACGCCATTTCGGATGCACATGCAAACGGCTATGACGAGAACCTGTATCTGGATGCCGGCACCCGTACCTACATTGAGGAAACCGGCGGGGCAAATGTGATCTTTATTACCGAAGACCGCAAGCTTGTTACGCCGAAATCCGGCAGCATTCTGCCTTCCATCACAAGGCGCTCCCTTTTGTACGTTGCGGAACACTATCTTGGGATGCGGACGGAGGAACGCCGGATCCGTGCCGAAGAAATGAAGGATTTTGCCGAATGCGGACTTTGCGGGACGGCTGCCGTGATTTCTCCGGTCGGCTCTGTGGATGATCATGAGAAGACCTATACGTTCTCTTCGCATCAGGTGATTGACCGACTGCGGGAAACGTTGCTTGCTATTCAGTCCGGTGACATTGCGGCGCCGGAAGGTTGGATTATGAAAGTGCTGTAAAGGAGAAGCTATGAAAATTTCGATTGTAGGCGCGGGTGCAATGGGATGTCTGTACGCATGCATACTTGCATCGCAGCATGAAGTTACCCTTTACGATGTGGTTGCCGAAACGGTTGCGCACATCAGTCGGGACGGAATCCGGCTTCTGGATTGCGACGGATCCGAAAAGACGGTTCGCATTCCCATCCGGCGCAGTGGCGAAGGAACGGAGGCGGCGGATCTGCTGATTTTATTTGTCAAGGATACTGCAAGCGAGGCAGCGTTGCAGGCAAACAAAAATCTGATCGGTGAGAAGACGGTGCTCCTTTCCCTGCAAAACGGTATGGGAAATGGCGTGATTCTGGAGCGGTTTGCCCCGGAGGCGCGTATATTGTTGGGGACGACAAAGCACAATTGCGTGACGGTTTCGCCGGGGGTAATCCGGCATTCGGGCGCGGGAATGACCTATATCGGTTCTCTTGCGCAAAACAAAACCACCGCCGAAGCGGTGGGTGGAGGATTTCAGGCGTGCGGAATCGAAACGCAGGTCAGCAGCAGTGTCCGCCATCTTTTATGGGAAAAGCTGTTTGTCAATATGACCATCAACCCGCTGACTGCCCTGCTGGATGCAAAAATCGGCATCATTGCAGCAGATGAAAATGCCCGCATGCTTTCTTTTGAGCTGATCCGGGAGGCTGTAGCCGTTGCACATGCGGACGGCGAGCAGTCGTTTGATGTGGATACCGTTTTCAACGCATTGATGAAAACGGCAAAAACGCTGGAAAGCGGCAAGGCGTCAATGTGCCAGGATTTGGAAAACGGACGGCGCACGGAGATTGACTTTATCAACGGCGCAGTGGTGCGCCTGGGAGAAAAGTACGGCATTCCGACACCGACGCATAAAGCGATTGTTGCTTTGATTCATTGCAAAGAGGCACTCAGAATTCCGAAAGAATTTCTTTGATGCGTTTCTCTGCCTCGTCCGCGCGCAGCCGATCGGCAGCGTAGGCACTCCGCAAAAGTTCGCCGGGAATGAATCGGTCGTATTTTTCAAAAATCGGCGTTTCTCCGCTCGCAACCAAACGGTTGCAGTCAATGCCGTTTGTTTCGATTTCGTCGGCAAGTGCGCGGATCAGGGTATATGCGGAACCTTTTTCCATACGGAATGTCATGTAATAGCATCCCTCAAATTCCAGATTGCTGATCCGGAATGCCTTGGCGTGGCTGGTGATGAATTTGCGCAACGTCCGGAAGGAACGTGTGCCCAGCCACGGAAACAGACAGTAGGTAAAGCCGCCAAGGCAGACGATACTCTGCGTGTCCAGTCCCGCGTTCCGGTAGACATGTCTTGCCGCTTCCAGGCGCTTTTGGGCATTGGGCTTGAGGTAAGGATAGACAGTGTCTTCCTCCAGAACACGGCGCATTCTCTCCAGAATCCGTGTGTGGATTTCACCGAAATCGCCCGGCCAGGAGATTTCCATTTTTCCGTCTACCCGGTGTACGTATATCAGCTTTCTTTGAATATCCAATTCTTCCACCTCCCAAACGCGTCCCGCCAGTGCAAAGCGGTCGCCGACGGGAGGTGGTGTCGTAATGGTGCCGATCTGGTCGGAGCCGCAGTTTACGGTATAATCCTCGCTGTCCTTGAAAACGGCGTAGAATTTGAAGCTCTTGAGCAATTGCTCCCCTGCCAGTCCGACAATCAGTCCCTTTTCTTCTGTCATTTCCAAAAAATCGTGTTCAAGCATGGAGAGGATCAGGGTTTTATAATCCGCCTTTGGCACCTGCATAAACGGCGGCAAGGAGAGAATGCGGGCGGCAAGCTGTCTGGGCGTCAGCTCCCCTGTGGCTGCCAATACACTCAGCGTCTGCTGAAACAACAGACTGTACGAAAGCTTTTTCTGCGCGGGCGGTTCGATGAAACGTTCTTCCATGTAGAGCTGCACAATGGCAATTCCCCGCAGCAGATCCCATGGAATTCTTTGCGGCAAGGGGGTGTTGGGCAGCGGATCCTCCTCGCGGAAAACCATCATCATCTCCGGTGGCTGACCGCGCCTTCCGGAACGTCCCAGACGTTGCAGAAAGCCAGTGACCGAATTCGGAGCCTGCGACTGCAGGACGCGTTCCAACCTGCCGATATCAATGCCGAGTTCCATTGTGACCGTTGCGCATGTGACCGCAAATGCTTCCTCGTCTTTCATTTTCAGCTCCGCCTCTTCCCGTAAGGATGCAGACAGGTTCCCGTGGTGAATCAGAAATACATCCGGGTCTTTCCGCATTTTTGCAATCTGGCGAAAAGTGGCGCAAAGGTATTCTGTCTCTTCCCTGGAGTTGGAAAAAACAAGAGATTTTTTGTTATGTACGCAGTCGTACATATACTCATATCCCGCATCCATGGCGGCAACGGAGATATTCGCCGCATGCTCGTTTTTTTCTGCTTCCTCCGTTTGCTCTTCTTTGAGATTTTGGATATAAAAATGTTCAAATCCGAGTCTCCAACGAATTCGTTCGGCGGGCAGGTGCGGCATATCCGTGGGAACCCCCGTTCCGGCGGAAAGCCAGTTCGCGACAATTGCAGGATCGCCGATGGTAGCGGAAAGCCCGATCCTGCGCGGATGCCTTCCGATTGCGTGCGCAATCCGGGAAAGCTGACAGAGAATCTGGTTGCCCCGGTCGGTGCCGGTCAGTGTATGAATTTCATCGATAACAACAAAACGCAGATCTCCGAATAACCGGAACAGATCATTGGAACGGTTGATTAACATGGATTCCAGAGATTCCGGCGTGATTTGCAGAATGCCGCGCGGCTCCGTCAGGAGCTTTTTTTTGTGCGACATTGCAACATCCCCGTGCCAGTGTGTCACCGGGATTCCGCTTTGGTCCAAGAGTTCCTCAATGCGTGAAAACTGATCGTTAATCAACGATTTCAGAGGGGCAATATAGATGACTCCGACCGATTGCGGCATGTTTTCGTACAAAAGTGAAAGAATGGGAAAAAACGCCGCCTCCGTTTTCCCGCTGGCGGTTGAGGAGGTCAGAAGCAAATGGTGATCGGTTTCAAGGATGGTTTGCGCGGCGGCAAGCTGAACCTCGCGCAAGGAATCCCACGCATGCGCATAAATGTAATCCCTGATAAAAGGGGGAAAACGCTCGAAAATACGGTCTGCCTGGGTCATTGGACTGCACTTCCCGTGCGATAACGGTAAACTTCACCGTTCGTCATGCAAATCAGGCGGTCTTTTTTTGCCGCCACCGCAGCAAAAAAGGCTTCTGCTCTGTCCCATGAGCGGTATTTGTCAAATTCAAATGAATGTGCCCAGACGTAAAACAACAGATCCGTTTGTGCGTCTGCTTCCAGAAATTGTTCCAGGTAGACGAACAGTCCCGGATCCTCAATCCAGCAACTCGGATCCCACGCCATGAAGTTTTCGGGAAAGTCAAAGCGATGCGTGCTGACGGTTGCCCGCGCCCATTGAATGCCGCAGGATTGTGCAATGCGGATGATCCGTTCGTCAAAATAAGGCCCACCCGGATAAGCCATGCCGGTGATCCGCTGACCCGTAAGCGCTTCCAATGCCCGCTTGTCCTCGGCGATTTCATAGCGCACACGGTCATCGTCACAGGTCAGTAGATTCGGGTGATGTACCGTATGGACGGCAACCTCCTGGTTGGCATAGAGCGCGGGCACATCCGCCGCGCAAACTTCGTCATGATTGCAGAGAATATTGTCATGGACAATGTTGTGCACGGTACCGAACGCACCGGAGTTCAGATTAAAGGTTCCGCGCAGACCGTAGTGATCAAGCATGGCAATCAGCCGCTTGTCCTGCATGGTTCCGTCATCAAAGCTGAAAGTAATGATTCGTTTCATGTGATTCCTCCGTTTCTATGTCCGGTACATTCAGAATTCGATATCGTTCGGATCAAAGCCGGTACTCTTGGGTGCTGCGGGACGGTCGGTAATTTCAACAGCGTCGTCCTCCGTGGCCCGGTCTGTTTTCAATGTGACGGCACTGCCGACAACATCGGCAAAGGCAGCATTCGGGTTCTGCATCAGGATATTGAGAACGGTCATATAATCACGCAGCATTTCACGCGGGGTGATCATGCTGTCCGCTCCCGCACGGGAAAGACAGAGCCGCAGAAAGGTCACCTGATCCTCCGGGGTTAGATGTGCGGACGGATCCCAGTTGTAATATTGCGCATAGAGTTGGGTAATACGGGTGATCAGGGCAAGCAGCTCGTCGTCGGAAAGACGGCGCAGGCGGATGACGGGACCGATCAGATTCTTGAAGCCTTCCAGTGCAAAACGGCTGTCGCACAGACGGGAACGGAGCGCCTCATAACTGAACAGCCCCCGTCTGGGATCCTCCAGAAATTGCGGAGTGCCGGCAAAGACAATTTCCAACCCCCGTGCGCGCCCTTGCAAGGTGTCGTTGAACATGGAGAGAATTTTTTCGTAGTTGTTTTCCCTGCTCGTTCTGTGGACGATTTTGTACAGGTTTACGCATTCGTCAATGAATACAACCAGTCCGCGATAGCCCATTCTGCGTGCAAGCGCCGCCCATAGCTTGAGAAAATCGTACCAGTTTTCATCATCAATGATGGTGGAAACCGGAATGCCAATTTCTTTGCGTGCTTCTGTTTTGGTTGTATATTCCCCACGCAGCCACCGCAGGCATGCGCTCATGCGCGCGTCGGATTCCGCGTCCGCCTGGCGATAGGCGCGGTAATACGCGGAGATGACCTGTGCGAAATCAAAACCACCCACCAGGAACTCCATTTCCCGCAATTCCGCAGTCACGGTGCGGTTCAGCGCATCGTCAAAGGCGGCGCTGTCAGGGGAGATTCCCTGCCCGGTCAGGTTGGTTTGTAGAGCGGTGATCCAACGTGCAATGATTTTCCGCAACGCGCCGCCGTCGGGGGATGCTTTAGAGGCAAGGTTCTTCATCAGCTCCCGGTAGGTTGCCACACCGCTCCCGCCCGCGCCGTATAAGCGCCGTTCGGGAGACAGGTCGCAGTCGGCAGTCAGGAAGTCGCGTTCCAGTGCATATCCGCGGATCAGTTGAATCAAAAAGCTTTTTCCGCTCCCGTAGCGGCCGATTAAGAAGCGCATGGCGCCGCCGCCTTCGTTGACCTGGTTCAGATCGGAGAGCAGCGCGGCGATTTCGTCCTGACGTCCGATGGCAATATAGGGCGCGCCTTCCCGCGGAACAACGCCGGCGCTGACCGATGCAAGCAGAGATGCAAGCACCCGCCGCGGAATTTTGTTTTGATTGACAGACGATGTCTGTTTGATGTCACTCATGCGTATCCTCCAATATTTCCGTCAGCAAATCCCGGTAATCCGGGACCACTGCGTAACCATTGTTGCATTCTTCTATGATAATATCTCCGATTTCCGGCAGGTCCAGTGCGATGCTGTTCAGATCATCGACAAGTGCGTCTTCCATTTTTTTTCCGTGGGCACGCGCATAAGCGGATGCTTCCAGAGGCTTTCCGTCCAGCAAAAGCCGCAGATAGGAGCTGCCTGAGGCGAACGGTGAGGCAGAGGCGGCCTGAGGCGAACGGGGAGGCAGAGGCGGCGTTCATTTTACCTGCCCCCGCCGGGGCGTCGCCACCGGTGTACACCGCCGTTGCGGGGATTTCCGGCAATTGCGGGTTGAGGCTGTCATGTGCACCGTTCGTTGTACCACAGGTTTCATCTCCGTGATCATTGGTTTCTTCCTTTTCTTTTTCTTCCTCGTTTTCCGCAAACGATTCCACCAGTTGTCGTGTCGTTTCCCAGGATGCGGCTTCAATCTGCGCGGCGTGTTCCGACGAGATGGGCGTGCGCGGCAGGTCGTACAGCTTTTCGTACGCAGGCGGCTCCTCTTCCTTCTTCCGGACGGGGACCGGTGCGGGAAGCGCCGTCAGAAGATAGGCGTCCGCCATTTGTTTGATTGCTTCCTGGAGATCAAAAACCGAAAGTCTTGATTTGATTCCCAAGGATTCGCGTATGCGGTTTTCCGTATATTTGATCAGGTCTGTAACCAAGAAACGCAATTCATGGGAGCGCGAGAACGAATAGGTGCCGATTTCAAGGCGTTTTTTATACTTTTCCGCGCATAAAGCGCCGACAAATGTATCGCGCACAAAAGTAATATCCTTCATATTGGGAACCGACATGTTTTTGTTGGTCAGCTCTCCGAAGACAGCCGCAAGCGTACCGGCAATGATCCGGTCGTAAAGCGGTGCGTTTTTTTCGTTGTAAAACTTACTTTTTTTGTAATTGTAATTGGTGCATGAAGTCAGTAAAGAACGGATATACCCCCCGTCGGGGTTGGACGCGTCGGAACAATCGACATAGTATTCGTGCAAGGAGCAATCGGATACCAACGTGCCGTTATCCTGCGTAATAACGCAGGACGGGGCTGGTAATCCGTTCAAAAGACCGAAATCGCAAAGCCACTCACTCATGTAGTGGGAAAGATGCGGGTGGTCTTTGTAATAGGAGAGCCAGAGCCTGCACAGCAGACTTTGCGTCTGTTCCGGCGATATACGGTCGGAAAAGTTAATCAATTCAAAGATATAAAGCAAAATATAGCTGCTGTCCGTTCTCGGGTATTGCCCGTGACGGACGCAATCGCGCCAGTAAAGGTACCAGGAAAGCTGCGCGCTGTTCATCTGTGCGTATTGCGGTACATAGGAAAAAAACGAAACCGGTTCGCACGGGACGCCGCGCAATGCATACAGTCGGGTGCCGTCCCGGTAAAACTGATCATAGTAGGTGTACTTTGTTCGCCACCGATAAATGCGCACGGAGTGAATCAGACTGTTTTGCATGGTCAGTGTCCGTTCTGGTAATTCTTTCTTCTCTTCCTCTTCCGCAGTATGCGGGGGGACAAAACGCTTGACAAGGTGTTCTCCGCCTGCATCTGCTATACCTGTCAGTTTGCCGTGCCCGGGCGACTCACGGTCGGAATCGTTACCGGGTGGATCTGCGGTAATTTCAACGGCGTCGGTGGAAGCCGAATGGCGGGACGGTGTGCTTTTTTTGCGTGGCAAAAGCGCATCGATACTCCAGAATTCGTCCAATTCCCGTTCGCGATCGGTTTTATCGTGATCTGTACCCATTCCGCATCCCCCGTTTCTTTTTCTTATCGTTTTATTATAGCACACTGCCCCCGTACTGTCAATCGGTTTGTAACGTCTTTTTCTTGTCTGAACTATTGACTTTACAGACGTGATATGTTATAATGACATATCGATTTTGCAGGATATTTTGTTTTGAATTTCAAAAAAGCTCTGCCGGAGGAACTATGAAAGGGATTTATTTAATAAACGAACCGGTTGTTTTGCATAATGGCAAACCGGAAAATGCGGAATTACATCGGAATCAACAAGCCGGAAAAGGAAGCATTGCATGGAAAATTTT
Source organism: Clostridium sp. CAG:448 (assembly GCA_000433415.1). Lineage (GTDB taxonomy): Bacteria > Bacillota > Clostridia > Oscillospirales > CAG-272 > CAG-448. The sequence continues at coordinate 19,594 of FR890569.1, read as the reverse complement.
AAGCAGTCACAATCGCGCAAACGAGGGAGAAGATCTGCATCTGCGCTTTGATGCATTGGTATCGCATGACATTACCTATGTAGGTATTATCCAGACGGCACGGGCAAGCGGTATGACGTCGTTTCCTGTTCCCTATGCGCTGACCAATTGCCACAATTCCCTGTGTGCGGTCGGAGGAACCATCAATGAAGATGATCATGTATTCGGACTTTCGGCGGCAAAAAAATACGGCGGTATTTATGTACCGGCAAATCAGGCGGTGATTCATTCTTTTGCGCGTGAAATGTTGGCGGGGTGTGGGAAAATGATTCTCGGTTCCGATTCGCATACGCGGTACGGCGCCATTGGCACCATGGGAATCGGCGAAGGCGGACCGGAGCTTGTCAAACAGCTTTTGTGCCGCACCTACGACATCAAAGCACCCAAAACCGCATTGGTCTATCTGACCGGCAAGCCGAAACCGGGAATCGGACCGCATGATGTGGCGATCGCATTGGTCGGAGCGGTTTTTTCCTCCGGCTTTGTACGCAACTGTGTTTTGGAGTTTGCAGGTCCCGGCGTTGCCTCTCTGCCCATGGATTTTCGCTGCGGTGTGGATGTGATGACGACCGAAACCGGGTGCCTTTCCTCTGTCTGGGAAACGGATGACGCGACATGCGCATATTTGTCCGCCCACGGAAGAGCGCAGGATTACCGGCGCCTGCTTCCCGACGAGGGGGCATATTACGACCGCATGGTCAGCATTCATCTGGATGAGATTGAATCCATGATTGCGCTTCCCTTCCATCCCTCCAATGCCTACACGATTCACGAATTTTTGGAGAATGCCACTGCACTGTTAAGGAATGTAGAGGAGGAAGCTGCCGAGAAGTTCAAAGGAAAGCGCCCCGCACTTTGCGCCAAGGTGCAGCTGGACGGTTCCGTACTGGCAGATCAGGGCATTATTGCCGGATGCGCGGGCGGGATGTTTGATTCCGTCGCCGAGGCAGAGGCTATTTTGCGCGGCGGGGACATCGGCAATAGCTATTTTTCCATGTCCGTTTATCCGGCAAGCGTGCCGGAATCGATTGCGCTGACGCGCGCGGGAGTGACGGAAAAGCTTCTGGAGGAAGGGGTTGTCATCAAACCCTCATTCTGCGGTCCCTGCTTCGGCGCCGGCGATGTGCCTGCAAACAATGGGCTGTCACTGCGCCATACGACCAGGAACTTTCCGAACCGTGAGGGTTCCAAGCCGGGTGAGGGACAGCTTGCGACGGTGGCATTGATGGACGCCTGCTCCATTGCCGCAACCGCGCGGAACGGCGGAAAAATCACTGCCGCTACCGATATTGCGTACGATTACACACCGATTGCACATGAATTCGACCGCTCCTCGTATGAAAAGCGCGTTTATTTCGGATACGGGCATCCGCAAAAAGAGACGGAATTGATTTTTGGTCCCAACATTACCCCGTGGCCGGAACAGTATCCGCTGGGGGATCACATTTTGTTGCGGCTTTGCGCAGTGATCCATGATGCGGTTACCACGACGGACGAATTGATTCCCTCCGGCGAAACCTCATCGTACCGCTCCAATCCGCTGCGCCTTGCGGAGTTTACATTGTCTCGCCGCGAACCCTCGTATGTCGGAGCCGCTAAAGCAGTCCATGCAGAGGAAGAGGCACGGCGCAACGGGCAGGCGACCGACACGC
>FR890569.1:7083-17893 GCA_000433415.1 Clostridium sp. CAG:448 | reverse complement strand
GGCGCCCGACACGCTGCGGGCAGTGCTCTCGGCGCTTGGAGAGGTTCCTGATCGGCTCCTGCCGGCAACGCAGATCGGCTCCTGTCTGTTTGCAGAGAAGCCGGGTGACGGTTCTGCGCGTGAGCAGGCGGCGTCCTGCCAGCGGGTTCTTGGGGGATTGGCAAATATCTGCTATGAATTTGCCACCAAGCGATACCGTTCCAACTGTATCAATTGGGGCATTCTTCCCTTTACGTTGGATGCGGACGTCCCCTTTCCCTATGCACAAGGGGATTGGATTTTTGTACCGGAGGTCAGAAACCGTCTCTTGCGTCATGAGACCGAATTCCACGCAAGGGTTGTGCGTGCGGACGGGACAGTGGATTCCATTCTTCTGCACATCAACGGGTTGACGCAGGAGGACACGGAAATCCTGACAGACGGATGCTTAATGAATTATTACAGAACGCATACAGAGGACGGAGGAACGTGCGAATGAGTACAAAGATACAGATGAAAACGCCGCTCGTGGAGATGGACGGTGACGAAATGACCCGCATCCTGTGGCAGATGATCAAGGATGAACTTTTGATCCCTTTTGTCGATCTCAAAACGGTTTATTTTGACCTTGGGCTTCCGGAGCGGGACCGGACACGGGATCAGGTGACCATGGAGGCGGCGCTTGCGGCGAAAGAATACGGCGTATCCGTCAAGTGTGCAACCATTACGCCGAACAAGCAACGCGTGGAAGAATATCATCTCCAGGAGATGTGGAAATCTCCCAACGGAACCATTCGTGCGGTCCTGGACGGTACGGTTTTTCGTACACCGATCCTCTTTTCTCATGTAAAGCCGACGGTGCGAACCTGGAAAAAACCGATTACGATTGCCCGTCATGCCTACGGAGATGTTTATAAAGCGACAGAGTACCGTGTACCTGGCGCCGGCAAAGCGGAACTTGTATTTACGGATGCGGACGGAGCGGAATGCTTCCGGCAGACGGTTCATACCTTTTCCTGCCCCGGCGTATTGCAGGCACAGTACAACAAAGACGATTCCATCCGTTCCTTTGCACACTCCTGTTTCCGCTATGCGCTGGCAACAGGTCAGGATCTTTGGTTTTCCACCAAGGATACAATTTCCAAACAATACGATCAGACTTTTAAGCTGATATTTGAAGAGATATATGAAAACGAGTATCAGGAGGCATTCCGAAAGGCGGAAATTACGTATTTCTATACCTTGATCGACGATGCCGTGGCACGTGTGATCAGAAGCGAGGGCGGTTTTGTTTGGGCATGCAAGAATTACGATGGCGATGTGATGAGTGATATGGTTTCGACTGCATTCGGTTCTCTTGCCATGATGACATCTGTGCTCGTGTCGCCGGACGGAAAATATGAATATGAAGCCGCCCACGGAACCGTAACGCGGCACTACTACCGTTATTTACAGGGCGAGCAGACTTCTACCAACCCGATGGCAACGATTTTTGCATGGACGGGCGCTCTGCGCAAGCGCGGAGAGCTTGATACACTGCCGGAGCTCTGCGCCTTTGCGGATCAACTGGAACAGGCATGCATCCGCACATTGGAAGACGGTATTATGACCAAGGACCTTGCACATATTGCAGAGGCGGGAAGCGTGCAAAAGACGGTTACTTCCCTTGCCTTCATTCATGCAATTCGGCAACGGTTGGAGGATTCCCAAAAGGCCGGTGTAACGGGCTTTGCATACGAAAAATTTAAGGCATCACCGCGCAATCCGCGCAGCGCAAATTGCACCATCGGAATTACGCGGTAATGCCTTAATTCGGTAAAAAGAAATGTCCGGAAAGGCGGTTTGTGCCTTTCCGGACTATTTTTATGATTTTTTATTTTTTACTCCAGATAGAAGGAAACGTCCTCTCCGCCGGGTAAGCCGGGCCAGTAGTCTTCCAGAGAGCCGACGCGCTCATATCTGTAGTTGAAATCGCCGTCCGCTGACGCACCTTCATGCATGACATAATAGCCGGGGGCAAGCCCTTCCGTGTCTGACCAAATGTAAATATGAGTACCGTCCAGACCGGCAATGCTGTCCAGTCTGTAAAGATCGGAGTAATATGCATAGCCGTGCGGATTTGAATCGTCGTCATAGGTAACACCGTAGTTGAACACAATGTCGATGTTTGCGAGGTTATAGTAGAAACGGTAGAAATTTCCGTCGTCCGGGATGGTGACCTTGAGGCAGAGTCCGACATCGGTGCTGTTTACGATGCCGATATTCCCGCCGATTCCTGCTGCCGCATCGATTGCATCCTGAAGACTGCCATAGTCGACGCCTGCGCAATTGAAGATTTCACCCAGATAGTCGGTAAAGTCGAATCTGCCGTCATAGCAGTCCGTCTTTCCGTCTGCGGATTTACCGACCTTTACAAGCGTTTTGGAGGGATCGGCATTGGGATCCGCCGTTTCTTCGCCTTGGGTGTCGGCATTTGTGATATGCTCTGTTTCGGTTTCTTTTTCGGTCTCTGCCTGTGTGGAGGTTTCAACCGTGGTTTGTGCGGTGGTTTCGACCGCCGTTTCTTTGTTTGTGGTGTTTTCGCTTCCTTTCGCGGTCGTTACATCGGAGGTTCCCTGATCTTTGTCTTTTGTCCCTCCGCAGGAAAGGACAGAAAAGCTCAGAATCAGAGCCAACGCCAACGACAGCACGAGTAAAAATGTTCTTTTCATACCGTGTTCTCCTGATCAAACAGATTTGCGGAGATGCGTAATAACCGCTCCGCAGACTTCATTGTATCACAAAATGAAAACGGTGTCAATCTGTTTTGTTGAAAACGGCTGTAAAATATCCTTATTGCACATGTTTTGAGCTGAAATGTGTGCATATTAACCAAATTCAGTCAATCGGCTGAAAAAAGTCTGTCGTCCAGATAGCAGCGGATTGATTTTTCCAGCCAATAGGCAAATTCGGTGCCGGGGCAACGTTTCTCAAAGGATTTCATGCGCAGGTACATTTCTCTGCCGTCGCCGACATCATGCCAGATATCCGTAAAGACGAAATCGTACCGTCCGGCGGTCATCTCATGGGATGCAAAGTCAAACGCGTCACGGCAGACAAGCGTGATTTTTTCTTTGTGTGGGAATTGCGGAAGAATATAGGTGCGGAAAAGGTCAATGACGTCCTGGCTCAACTCCACAACCGTGACGGTGGAAACGGTGTCTTTTTCTGCGGCAAGATAGGAGAAATAGCCAAGCCCAAGTCCGTACGTGAGGACACGTCCATGCGCCTGTTGTACTGCATGAGCGGTGGTAACCATTTCATTCGGCATCAATGTCATCCATTCTGTGCCGTTTTCCAATACCGCCGGAAAAACAAACGGCTGTGTGAAAAAGCCGATTTGTGGAATCATGCACAAATCATCGGTAACCAAAAAATCATCGCAGACAAATGCTTCACCCGGCACAATGGTCCGGTGAGTCAGTTCCCAGTTGCCCGACTTTATGTGTGGGATTGAAACGTGCCGATAGTATAAATCGGAGGTATAGCGGTCTGTGGATTGCTCATGGATCATCGGCAGAAAATAATTCTGAAAGAACGCCCGATCCTGTCCGACCGTGTCCAGTCCGCACAGCAAGGCGAGGTATTCCGCATAGGCACGCGAAAGGCTGCTTCCCGTGGATGCCGCAATTTCCCGTACTCCATCCAGGTCAATGGCATCCGGCGCAACATTCAGAAGAAGGCTGACAAGGCGCAGGATTTCGCTGTTGTAGGCAGGAATAGCGGAAGGAATCAGGTGCTTACGGTAACGGTATTCCATTGCAGATTGCGGATCAATCGGTGCTCCGTCCTTCATCTTCTGTGTCCTTTCTCTGTACTTTACTTTGCCGGGCGGTCGTTCGTTTGTGCGCAAAAAACGCCGTAAGCTGTTCCCTGCAGGCATCCTCGGACACCCCGCCTTCTACGGTGATTGCCGGTGTGCCAGGAATGCGATGAAGGGCAAAAACGCTCCCCATTGCCCCGGCGTTGGGGTCTTTTACGCCATATACAACACGTCGGATGTGCGCGGAAGCAATGGCTCCCGCACACATCGGGCAAGGTTCCATGGTCACATAAAGCGTACAATCATCCAGCCGCCATCTGCCCAAGGCTTGGCAGGCTGCCCTGATGGCATTGATTTCGGCATGCCCGCAGGAATCCTGCAAATATTCCTTGGTATTGTATCCGTCGGCTATGCAAGCCTCATTTTGTACGATAACAGCGCCCACCGGTGTATCTCCCCGTTCCGCCGCATATGCGGCGCGCTCCAGTGCCATCGCCATCCACTTTTGCTCTTTTTCCATTTCTACAGCCTTTACAGCGTTGCGCAAATATCCATCAGCCCCGGGGTGTTAAAAGAATGCCATGCAAGAGCTACCTGGAGTTCACGGTTGAAATACCATCCCTGCCCATACATACCGCCTGCCCCCAGACCGTTGCCGGCAACGCCGATTCCGTAGCCGTATGCCGCAAACCCGTCCGCAGGAGGTGCCATACGTTCCACGAATTCAGCCGAAAGCAATTGTTTTTGTCCCCATTTTCCATGATGCAGCAGAAGCCATGCCAGCTTTGCCATGTCGCTTGTGCGCATATAAAGTCCGGTGCCGCAAACGGTATGACCGGCAATATCCCGGCTCCATGCGTTGACATGAAAACCGAGGGGAACGAAAACCTCGCGTAACATAAATTTTTCAACATCTTCCCCGGTCAATTGTTCCATAATGCGCCCGATGATGTAATAGTTCCCGTCAGAGTAGGTCATTTCCCTTCCCGGTGCATGATCCAGTGGGGCTGCGAAAAAGGTATGGAGCCATTCCGGGTCGTCAAAAAGGTGCGCATTGGTCAGATCCAGATCCGTTCCGTATGCAGCACCGGTTCTGTGGCGCAAAACGTTTTCCAATGTCAGATCTCCCCATCCGGGGTCCGTCCCGTCGGTCAGGTATGCACTAAGGTAATCTCCTATGCGATCGTCCGGTTTGCAAAGACCGCGGTCGCAAAGAATGCCGAATCCGATGGCGGTAACCGACTTTGCAACCGAATAGCTGTCGTGCGCAGGGTTTCCGGGATGGTAGGAATGTGTACAGATATCCGGCTGTCCGTTTTTGCCGTTTGTGATCTGCGCGGTCATATAATAGCGGTCCGCCATTTTCTGACGATTGATTTCTGCATCCAGGGCGGAAAGATAGTCTTTCATTGCGGATTCCTCCGTGTGTTCCATGTTTTTTTGAATTCCCTGCGCACTGAATCGGTGCACGGAACGCCGTCCTCGGCAAGCGCTTTGGCAAATGCGCCGAATACGGGAGGCATTTCTGTGGTCAACAGAGTCACAGGGGCAGATGTGTGCTTTTGGATTTCATCCTGCCAGTAGGGGGAGAAATGTTGGTTGATTCCACCACCGAGTACAGCGGTAAACGGTTTTTGCAGTGTCCGGTAGGCAGTATCCAGCATGATTGCCGCACTTTTGGCATTTTCGGAAAGGATGTCCCGGCTGACGGGATCGTTTTTTTGAATACCTTCCAGCAGAAGCGGTGCAAAAGAGGCGATATAGGGCTTTCCACCTTCATAGATATCGGTAATCAGCGATTCGGCGCGTTTTCCCGTGAAGCGTTCAATCAGGTCCGAGAGGCAGGTCTGTTCGCCGCGACCGTCGTATGCCATCAATGCCGCTTCCAAAATATCACGTCCAATCGTATAACCGTTGCCGCCGCTGTCAAGCAGGTACCCCCAGCCGCCGATGCGCAGAAATTCGCTTTTGTGTCGCACAAAACACGCAGAGCCCGTTCCGCAAATCAGACAGGCACCGTCCCCCGTCGGAAGCTCGCAACAGATCAGATTGGTTGCATCCGTATGTACGTCAATATGTGCGCTCGGCAGGTGTTGTTGAAGACCGCGCCTGAGTTCCTGTAGGTGATTCAATGCACCGGCAATGCCGGCGAACAGGCGGAGATTGGTTCCGTTCTCACTGCCCGGGAAGGCTTTGAGGAGTCGATCAATACTGTCATTCAGAAGTGTCACGGAGGCATGGATACCGATGTCATTGGGATTGGAGCCGGAGAGCGTGACGTCGGAAAGAACCGTGCCGGACGAATTACAGAGCACCGCGGTTGTTTTGGTGCCACCGCCGTCAATACCGATATACAGAGTCATACAGAAAATCCCCCGAAAAAATACGATACCTGTATTTTACCATATCCTCGGTGTAAAAGCAAGGGCAAAATCAAAAAACATTCCGGAATACGTGATTACGTGATTCCGGAATGTTTTGGCGCCAGGACGCATTATGAATAATAAAACTGATCGATATTCAATTTGACATAGCTGAGCATACGGCTCTTGATGTATTTTGCATTCTCCGTCACCAGATTGCGGATTTGAGTGATATCGTTGCCGCAATTCTCGTAAATATCGGCAATCTGATTTCCCATTTCGCTGTCGCCGTTCAGCGCCAGGGCATCCTGAATGGATGAGATCACTTCTCTGTCGGATCCGGTAAACAACTGCCACACCTCATCGTTATCGACAACGGCGAGGTCGTAGAGCATCTTATATGCGACAAGCGGTTTGAAAAGTCCGTCATCTGCAAGCACATTTTCGTCACTGCCGAGGATATTTTCAGACCACATTTGTCTGGCGTTCTTGGAAATCATTTGCATAAACGAGGACATCCGTTTATCGACGCGGGAAAATTTCAACTCACTCAGCGGAATATTACGTTCGGTTTCCTGATCATACAGAAAGAAATTCTTATCTTCTGCGGTCAGATACCGGGTCAGGATCAAGAGAAGTGCACCGATTACAATCATCAGGATCGCAATCAAAATCTGGAGAACCCTGTTCAGTCCTCCGCTGTTGACCGCACCGAAAATGACGAGACAAATCGCGCCGATCATCATCAGAACACCAACGCCAAGCAGAATCGTTGGCAAATATTTGCGTATTTTCATAAACCCTCCTTGCCGGAAGTGCAATCTGTTTTCACCGTTCCGGGTACACTCTGTAGCAAAACATCACTCGACACTATTATAACACGCCCTTTGGGAAAATGCAAGTGATTTGTGAAAAAATTATTGGATATCATGCTCTGTTTTTTTCGGCAATGTCAAAGCGGGAAGGAAATCCGTCTGACAGAAAACAGCGCTCTCCCCGATCGGAGAAAGCGCTGTTTGATAAACTTCACGAAAATCAGTTTCCGTTTGCGAGCTTTGCAATTTCAGAAGCAAAATCTTCTTCTTTCTTCTGAATGCCTTCGCCCTTTTCAAAGCGCCAGAATGCCTTTACGGCAATCTTGCCGCCCAGTTCTTTTGCGGTCTGCGCAATATACTTACCAACAGTCAGATCTTCATCCTTGACGTAGGTCATATCGACAAGGCAGTTGTTGTCATAGAACTTGGAAATGCGTCCGAGTACCATTTTTTCCTTGATGGAGTCGGGTTTGCTTGCCATTGCAGGATCGTTGGAAATCTGAGCCAGCAGAATCTGTTTCTCGGATTCCAGTACGTCTGCGGGAACCTGTGTTCTGTCAAGATAAGGAGTCGGATAAGCGCCGATCTGCAATGCAATGTTCTTTGCGAACTCCGCAAATCCGGGCTTTTCTGCAACGTCGGTATCGAACAGTGCGATAACACCGATAGAGCCGACACCGTGGATATAGGTGCTGGTTACGCCGTCCACAACAACGAAGCGACGGATGCTCAGCTTTTCGCCGATAACGAAAATCTGTTCCTTCAGCTTTTCCTCGACGGTCATGCTACCGTCAAAGTACTTCGATGCCATCAGCTCTTCCACATTTGCGGGCTTGTTCGCGACAATGGTCTTGAGCAGATCCTTAACAAATGCCTGGAAGGCTGCGTTCTTTGCAACGAAGTCTGTTTCGGAGTTGACTTCGATCATGGCGGTGGTAGTGCCCTCGGTATAAATGTCAACAATGCCGTCAGCGGCAATGCGGTTTGCGATCTTGGATTCTGCCTTCAGTGCACCCTTTTCGCGGAGCAACTTGATGGCGGCTTCCATATCGCCGTCTGCTTCTACAAGTGCCTTTTTGCACTCCATCATACCGATACCGGTCTTGGCACGGAGTGCGGCAACATCCTTTGCTGAAATATTAGCCATATTTTTTATACCTCTCGATTTTTGAATTACTCAGCGTCTGCTGCTTCTGCTGCTGCCTTCTCTGCCTCAACATCAGCCGCAGGGGTAACCTGCTCGCCCTGCTTGCCTTCAATCACGGCGTCAGCGATAACGGAAGAAATCAGCTTAATGGCGCGGATTGCGTCATCGTTACCGGGAATTACATAATCCGCATCGTCCGGGTCGCAGTTGGTATCCACGATTGCAATCACCGGGATTCCGAGCTTCTTTGCTTCCAAAACAGCAATGTGCTCCTTCTTGGGGTCTACAATAAACACGGCATCCGGCAGCTTTTCCATGGTCTTGATACCGCCGTAGCTTCTTTCAAGGTCAAAGATTTCCTTCTGCTTTGCGGCAACTTCCTTCTTGGGAAGCAGATCAAAGGTGCCGTCCTCCTGCATCTTGTTCAGGCTGTTCAGACGGGCAATGGACTTCTTGATCGTCTTGAAGTTGGTCATCATACCGCCGGGCCATCTCTCGTTCACGTAGAACATACCGCATCTCTGCGCCTCTTCCTTGATTGCCTCGGCAGCCTGCTTCTTGGTGCCGACGAACAGCAATGTGCCGCCGTTCTCGGACAGCTCGCGGACGAACATATAGGCTTCTTCAAACTTTTTAACGGTCTTCTGCAAATCGATGATGTAGATACCGTTTCTTTCGGTGAAGATGTACTCCTGCATTTTGGGGTTCCATCTTCTTGTGTGGTGTCCGAAATGAACACCTGCTTCAAGCAGCTGCTTGATGGTAATGACAGACATTTGAATGTCCTCCTTCGGTTTTTTTCTTCCACATCACACCTGTATCGCAAATCCCGGACAGGTTCCGTCCGGAACACCGTGAGATACGACGCGCAACGTGTGAATGATATTTGTTTGCCGTCACCGGCACAACGCCGATTATTTTATCACAATTCTACCTTAATTGCAAGTGGGATGAAAATAATTCACGAAATATTTACATTTAATGCCATCGTCTGCACCTGCAACGGCAACGATTCAGGTCTTCGCGGCTCATTTCCACCAGGATTGCGTCCTCACCGATGCACTTGATGCTGCACCAGGGGATGACAATTTCCTCCTTTTTGGTCAGACAGCCGAAAATGCCGTTGGATCCGGGAATGACCAGTGCCGTGACCCGACAGGTATCGGAATCAAACCGGAAATCGCTCGGATAACCCAGTTTTTCCCCACCGCACAGATTGATGACCTCCATCTCGCGGAGTGTGGATGTGGAGATTTCCGTCATATGCTTGCGTCACCGCCTTTCTCTATTGTAGGGTATGCTACAGTATATGTGGTGACGATGGGTTAGGATTCCGCCCTCTCCCCTTTTCTGCGCGCATGGGCGCGGCGCAGAATCGTTGCCGACACAAGATAAAGCAGAGGACCCACCGGAAGCAATGCCAGCAAGATCGGATGCGGCAGCGAACAGCCGAACGCTTTTTGGACAAACGGAATCAGCCAGGCTGCCGGTATCGCAAGAAGCGAGGTGCAGAGATACAACCGGAGCATGGGATTGACAGGCGGCTTTTGCTGTTTGTTTCCCGCCTTGCGTGCAAGCAGGGACAGGACCGTGACGCATGCCTGCAGGAGCAGAAGTGAGGCAAAAACGTAACCGTGGATACCGCCGGTGGTATCGTGAAGTGCGAAATTGCCGACGACCGCGCAGGCAACGACCCCGCACACGGCAATTCCTGCGCAGATGAAATGGTTCCGCGCGTAGTACAGCGGGTGGTACAGTGACGCGGGAATACCGCTCTGCTGCTTCAGAAGCGCATCGGGGGATTTGGAAAAAGCAAAGACCAGCACCGCCAGAAAATCAAGGATCAACCCGCTGAACAGCAACGCAGGTGCAGAAAGACCGTTGATACCGAACGGAATCAGTAAAAGCGTCAGTGAAAGACGTAGGAACTGCGAGGCGACCAGGCAGGTCAGCATGTCCGCCAGGTTTCTGTAAAAAGAGCGCGCATAGTAGAGTGCCAACCGGAATCCGCGTAACCCGCCGGCGCTTCCTTGGAAGCGGTTGATCAGCAGGTCTGCGCCGCGCCGTGTGATCTGGGATGCACGGCGGCTGTCTTCCCTGCCGTCCTCCGGCATATTCTCCCAAACCGCATCCGAGACGCGCTCTGTATGATAACGGATGGAATCGAAGGTGATCTCCATATCGCATGTGGCAAGCATTTGATTGTTGCGGTTGTCGACACTGATCGCACCCAGGACCTGACCGGATTTGCGGCATGCCTTTGCGAGTGCCTCGACCTCCTCACGTGCAAACCCGAGATAGGCACGGTATTTGCCGAAGGCTTGCGACAGCGATTGCCCGTTTCCCGCGCGGCAGATTTCTCCGTCGGTATGACAGATCCCGCTCTGCAAAAGGTGTGATACCGTTTCCGGCGTTGCTCTTGTTCCGAAATCCGCAAAAACGGAAAGTCGGATGTTCATATCCGCAAGCTCTTTTTCGTAACGTCCTGCGTCGGTGTCGGTCGCTTCCGCCATGAAGACGGCTCCCTCGAAGACAACGTGTGCGCCATCTCCGGAGGCGTACAGTAAGACCGATTCTCCATTTTCAATGGCGCTCTTGTACAAAGTCCGCAACTGTGCACGCCTGCGGTCGTCCAGCTCTTCCGTTCCTTTCGCGGTTCTGCAGGTATCACAGAAGCCGATCAGACCGATTTCGGCGGACATGT
>FR890569.1:0-7046 GCA_000433415.1 Clostridium sp. CAG:448 | reverse complement strand
TAAAGAGTTTTAGTTTCAGTGGTCACCGCCACACCGCTTGCGTTGATGCGGTCATAGTAGATTTTCCGCAGATTGCGTGTTTTTACATGCAATTCTTCGGTATCCGTTCCCACAAAGTCGGTCAGCTTCCGGAGTCCCGGATCAAATTTGTGCAGATAGTCGCTTTCCGGACCGGTGCTCAGGGCGGTATGCTGACCGTAACTGTACAAATAGATGTGCTCACAGAGGCGGAGCACATCCGGTGAGGCGAATTGACCGGAAGTATAGGTGTTATCCGCGGTGTGAATCCGCAGGACATGGTAGCATCCGTCGTTCAGCGCCGCCGCTCCGAGCAGCCAGACATCGGTCAGCGTACTCATACAGTCCGGCAACAGTGCGTTTTTGACCACGGCGGTTTCGCGGTTTTCACCCAGCGAAATATCCGCAATGCCCGCCGCGGCAATGATACGTCCCGCAGCCAGCATGTTTTCGGTCATTGAGGCGGAAAACAACGAGAGTGCCATCAGAAAAATAGCAGAGAGATTTTCCTTCGGCAACAGCAAAATGCCCAGCACGGTGATTGGGATAATCAGAAATGCCGCAAAATAGCCGTATCCGGTGCAGTAGCGTTTCAAAAGGCGTAGACCGATCGGATCGCGCAGCTTGGCTGCAGGCGCAATGCCGCCGGTCAGTGCTCCGAGATAGGTTGTGCCGCCGACGGCACAGGCAATGGCTTTCGCATTACCGCTTCTGACGGCGGAGCCGCCGTAAACCATATTCTGAAAGTCCGGGGCGTGCGTGGGATCCTGTTCACCGTAAACGACCGAGGCATCCTTTTTTGAGAGATGGCTCTGCATTTCCCTTTTTTCGTTCATGGTAAACTCCACCACGCGCAGTTGATCCGCATAAATGAGGCGTGCGTCGCAGGGGATGATGTCCCCCTCCCGCAGCAAAAGCAAATCTCCGGGCACGATGTTTCTGGATTCCGTCGTCAAAAGGAGCCCGTCACGGATGACTTTGCAGAGCGGGTTGGAATAAAGCTGCATGGATTCACGGATGCGCTGTGCCTTCAGGTAAGAAAATCCGGAAATAAAGCAGTTTACGAACAGAATCAGAAAAATCGCAATATTGGCACCGACATTGTCACCGAAGAAAAGCGTTACGCCGGCAACGGTGAGCAGCAACCACAAAAACGGATCCCGGAACACCTGCAGGACGCATTTCCATGCAGGCATACGTGGGGTGATAAAGAGCGCATGTGCTGACAGGGCATCTGTTCCGTTGCCGCGTTTGGCCGCACTGCGGATCGCCGACCGACGCGCGCGCGCTTCCCTGCGCGACAGCCCCGAAGCCGGATCGGTCCGAAGCTTTTCCATCAGTTCCGGCAACGGAAGGCTGTGCCATTGTTCCATATGGGAATGTTCCATGATGTCACATGCAGACAACCTGCAAGTTGCCGCCGTCATCCAGCATGATCTTTGCGACACTGCAGTGTTTGTCATAATCCGCAATCAGAGCGGCAGCAAGCCTGTCTTCGATTTCCTTTTGAATGAAGCGGCGCATATTTCGGGCACCAAATCGATGGGAATAGGATTTTTCCGCAACATACGCAGGGACGCCGTCGCCGATTATCAGCTTGATTTCTTTTTCTTCCAGTACTTCGCACAACTGTCCCAACATAATATCGGCAATTCTGACAAAGTCGTTTTTGTCAAGCGAACGGAAGGTTACAACCTCATCCACACGGTTGATGAATTCCGGGCGGAGGAACTGCGCGAGCGCCCGCTGCGTGCGTTCGTCGGAAGCCTCTTCCTCCGTGGCATGGAATCCGGCAGTTGCCGCCGAACGGTCGGAGCCGGCATTCGTGGTCATGACAATCAGGGTGTTTTCAAAGTTGACGGTCTTTCCCTGCGCGTCGGTGACACGCCCGTCGTCCAATATCTGCAGAAGCACATTGAGGACATCGGGATGCGCCTTTTCGATCTCATCAAAGAGAATGATGGAATAGGGCTTGCGACGGATTTTTTCGGTGAGTTGTCCGGCATCGTCATAGCCCACATATCCGGGAGGGGATCCGATCAGACGGGATACGGAATGTTTTTCCATAAATTCGGACATGTCAAGGCGGATCAGCGTTTCAGGTGAGTGGAAGAGCTCGGAAGCGAGTGTTTTGACCAGTTCCGTTTTTCCGACACCTGTCGGACCTGCAAATATGAAGGATACGGGCTTTTTCTTGTAAGAGATCCCGACACGGTTCCGTTTGATGGCGCGCGCAACAGCGTTGACAGCAACGCCCTGACCGACAATGTGCTTACGCAAATTTTCTTCCAGGTGATCGATTTGTTCAAATTCGTTTTCGTCGATGCTGGTCGCGGGAATTCCGGTCCAGATTTCGACGACGGCGGCAAGATCGGCGGCGGTCATCGTGACTGCCTCACAGTCTTTGTTCAGGGTGTCCAGGCGCTCGGAAAGCTTCATTTCACGCGCGCGGATATCGGCGATCCGCTCATATGCCATCTGTTGCTCCTTCTCTTCCGTCGGAATATTCCCTTCCAGAGATTCGCGCTCCGACTTCAGTTGCAGAAGCTCATCGTGAACTTCGTAGGATTCATTCAGCGCGGCGCTGGACAGGGAGACTTCGGCTGCCGCTTCGTCCAGAAGGTCGATTGCCTTGTCAGGCAGATAACGGTCCGTGATATACCGCTCGGAAAGGGTTGCGGCGCGGCGCAGAACCGCGTCCGGAATATGGATTTTGTGGTATTCTTCGTAGTAATGTTTGATTCCGCGCAACATATCGACCGTTTCTTCCACGGACGGTTCGTTGACGGTAATGGGTTGGAAACGGCGTTCCAACGCGCTGTCCTTCTCGATATACTTCCGGTATTCGTTCAGGGTGGTGGCGCCGATGATCTGCACCTCTCCGCGGGAAAGCGCAGGCTTCAGAATGTTTGCCGCGTTGACACTTCCCTCTGCCTCGCCGGTTCCGACAATGTTGTGAATCTCGTCAATGACGAGAATGACGTTGCCCGCCTCCTTGACATCATTGATCAGACCGATCATACGCGACTCAAACTGACCGCGGAATTGTGTTCCCGCCACCAGAGCGGTCATATCGACCAGATAAATCTGCTTTCCGCGCAATTTGTACGGAACGTCACCGGACGCGGTGCGGATGGCAAGCGCCTCGGCAATTGCGGTCTTTCCGACGCCCGGTTCACCGATCAGGCAGGGGTTGTTTTTCTGTCGTCTGCAAAGAATCTGAATCATACGGGAGAGCTCCCGCTCCCTGCCCACAATCCGGTCCAGCTTCCCTGCCTTGGCATAGGCGGTCAGATTTCTGCAATAGGTGTCCAGAATTTTGTAGGTTTTCTTTTTCTCGTTCTGCTTGGAATTTGCGCCGGGAACACGCGAAGCGGGTGTCTGCTTTGCGGGAAGGTCATTTTCCTGCGCAGGCGTATGGTCGGTCGCATCGGAGGCATCCGGATTCTGCATCAAGCCGAAATCTCGCATGATTGCCGGCAGATCAATAGCGGGCGCTCCGCCGTCTTCGTTGTCATCGCTGTCGGACGGTGTCTGTGTATTCAGATAATCGACCAACTCACTTTCCATATTTTCAAGCTGTTCCGGCGTGATCCCCAGTTTTCCGTATACGTCTCCCAACATACTGTCTACCGGCGCTCCCATCTCTTTCGCGCATTTGACGCAGAGACCGCGGCTGACGCGCTCTCCGTTTTCGATTCTTGTTACGAATACCACTGCCAGCCTTTTGTGGCAGTTGGAACACATCATCATATTGTTCACGTTTGCATCACTCCTTTATTTTCACATAGGTACCCTGGACCGGAGAGCACAACAGGATTTCTTCTTTACTGATTACCAGAAGAGTTCTGTCGTCGGTTGTGCAGGCGGTCAGGGCTTCGCTTTTGGTAAAGAGGTTGACACGCTGTACGCCGTCGGGTAAAAGCAGGAACAGATACCCGTCGCACAGTCCGATGCCGGAAATGTTTGTCTGCAGTTCTTTGCGGTACCGCTCATCGCCGTTTTTATCAAATGCGGTAACCAGATGATGCCCCGAAAGTGCGCTGTCCGCAAACAGAAGTGCAAAATCTCCGTTTCCCACTGCGTAGCGGGAAAGCTTTTTGCCGTCGTAATCATAGCGGTGAACCTGTCTTCCCGTGTTGGAAAAAACATAGCTGGCGTTGTCGCATACAACAAGCAGTCGATCCTCGGACAGATAGGTAATCCCGATCGGAAATGTCCCTTCAAGCGTCCATTTTTCAACGCCCTTTTCACTGCCGGGAACAAAAGTCATAATTTCCGTCGTAAAATTCCCGTCGGTTGCCTGCACGGTTGCAAGCGCGCCATGCACCGCCTTGTCGCTCAATGCGCCGGATATGACGTAACCGTTTTTTGTGATCTGATTGATCAGGGAAAATCCGGCACTGTATACTTCCACAACCGATGTATAAGTGCTGTCGGATGTGACAGTCAAAAAAGCGCCGGACTCGCCGATGGTTGCGAAATTCACCGGGTACTCATATGTTTTCCTGAAAATACGGGCAAATGAATTGTAAAGAGCAACATTTTTACCGCCCAGATCATAGGTCAGTACATATTTTCCGGAAGCACGTACGACCGGTGTCGAATAGGAAGTCGCGGTATTGAGTGTCTGCCTGCCGGTTGCGGTGTAAAGACAGAGTTCCTTTTCGCCGATGGCGGCAAGACCTTTTTTGTACACGGCAAAATCCATACTGTCGGAACGCGGGTACTGAAATTCATTTCCGCCGCTCCCCGCAAGCTCGCTTGCGGCGTTGATATCTTTGAACAGATAGTAAAGATTATCGCTGGTAATTTGTTTGCGGTTGAGAAAAATTGCCACAAAAAGAAATGCCGGCAGAATCATGAGCAAAACCACACTGAGTGTACCGAACCGCTCGGACAGCTTCAGATAATACTCGTTGACCGGTTCTTCGGTCATATACGGAGAAGTCTTTTTTTTGCGCCGCCTGCCGACCGCGGCAAACGGATTTTTGATGCGGAATTTTGTCTTTGGCAAAGAAACACAACTCCTTTCCGTGAAAACGAATCCATACGGGAGTCCGTTATAATTGATCTTTGGAACGTGTAAAGGGATCTTCCGGGTAAAAGACTTTTGTCAGGTACAACCCGCAGGCGGGTGCAGTCATGCCGGCATTTGCGCGGTCGCGGGACGCGATGGCTTCCGGGACGGCGGAAGGCTCCAGCTTTCCTGCACCGATCTGCGCCAGCGTTCCCGCCATAATGCGCACCATGTTGTAAAGAAAACCGTCCGCGGCGACCGTAAAGGTCAGACGATGCGCATCTTCCCTGCGGACCGACGTGTAAAGAACTGTCCGTTCCGTGGTTTCAACGGATGCGCCGGCAGCCATAAAAGCGGAAAAATCATGCTTTCCGCAGAAGAATTGTGCGGTTTCCTGCATACGGGCAAGTGCGGTTTCATTTTCCAGTGCCGGCAGATGCCAGGAACGTCCCTCCTCCAGCGGAGAGCGCACGGAACGGGTAAAAAAGCGGTAACAGTATTCTTTCCCCGCAACGTCGTACCGTGCATGGAAGGAGTCCGGGACAAAAACGGCGTCGTAAACGGAAAGATCGATAGGCAGGTGTGCCGAAAGCGCAAGCGGAATGCGATATGCCGGCAGTGAGGTTTGCAATTCGTCCGTCCCGTGTCCGGAAACGGTGGCGCAAAACATCTCTGCGTGTACGCCGCTGTCCGTCCGGCTGCAACCGGTGATGTCGCAGTCGAATCCGAATACTTCTCTGGCTGCACGGTTCAACTCAGCCTGCACGGTCCTTCCGTTGCTTTGCACCTGATAACCGCAGAACCCGGTGCCGAGATAGGCAATTTTCAAAAGCAGTTTCATATTCCCGTCCGTTATTTCATCAGATATCCGATGTGACCGAGGTAGATGTTGCAAAGCACAAGACCTGCGCCGAATGCAACCATGAGCACCAACATCAGGTAATCGGAGAAGCGGAATTTCAGAACCCGCAACCGGGTCTTTCCTTTTCCGCCGCGATAGCAACGGCAGATCATGGCGACTGCCAGGTCGTAGGCACGGCGGAACTGCGAGGCGAAAAGCGGAATGATCACGGGGATCAATGCTTTGGTACGACGGATCAGCCCGCCTCCTTCATAGTCGGCACCGCGCGATTTCTGCGCCGCCATAATGGTTTCCGTTTCCTCAATGATGGAAGGAATAAACCGGAGCGCAATGCTCAAGATCATGGCAAAGTCGTGCACCGGTACATGGAAAAGGCTCAGGAAGGAAAACAACTGCTCAATGGCATCCGTCAGTGCAATCGGCGTTGTGGTGTAAGTCATGAAAATCCCGGTTCCGATGATCATACACAGAATGCGGACGACCGTATACCCCGCGCGCCAAAGTCCCTCTTCGTAAACGTTCAGGGACCAGTTGCCGATGGGAACGGAAAAAATCAGGTTGGTTCCCCGGTATCCGAACACGTTGAACAGGGCGACCACCAGCATGATGACAAGCACCGCGCGGATACTGCCGAAAATGACCCGGAAAGGAATGCGGGAAATCAGAATCAAAACAAGGGCGGACAGGAGCAACAGCGCAAAGCTGATAGTTCCGGATGCCAGGAATGAACAGACCAGGTAGAGAATGGCAAGCAAAAACTTGGTTCTCGGGTCCAGACGGTGCAGAAAAGAATCACCGTGATAATACTGACCGAAGGCAATGTTTTTCATTGACCGACCGCCCCCGTTTCTCCGGCGACGGCGCAAAGCGCACGTTCGGCGTCTTCGACCGTCCGGATATCCGTCGGAACCGGAATCCCCGCGTCTGCCAGGAGCATCATCAGCTTTGTGATCTGCGGGACGGCAAGACCGACCTCTTCAAGTTTCCTGCCGCGTGCAAAAATATCGTCCTTGGTTCCCTGCATCAGGCAGGTTCCTTTATACATGACAATGACGTTGTCGCAGTATCTTGCAATGTCCTCCATACTGTGGCTGACAATGACAACGGAAGAGCCGGTCACCTCGGCGTACTTGCGGATTCCGCCGA
>FR890568.1:53268-55303 GCA_000433415.1 Clostridium sp. CAG:448 | reverse complement strand
GCCAAAATTCTTCACGCGGAGGGAAAGACGGACGAAGCACTCCGGATATATCAGACAAAGTTCGCGGATTGGTATACCACAAGCGGGCAGAAAACCGAGCAGTTGTTCGCAAAGGACACGGACGAATACTATTTTCACGTGCGGAAAAACATGTATGAGCTTGGTGATTTTGCGGCAGACAAACTTGGACGAACCGTGTTCTTCGATCCCGCGCTGTCGATGTCGGAGAAAGTGGACCACGCCATTCTGTATGGCAACCTGATGCTGAACGCTTACAGAGAAACCAAAGAAGCGTTCTTCCTGATGCTTGCGGAATCTTTTCTCGAAAGAATAGAGAACGATCTTTACTACCGCGGCGGAACCGACGAGCAGATCATCGCCGTTATGGACAGAGAACTTTACGCAAAAAAGCTGTTGGAGGAGGCAAGGGGCAAAAATGCGCCTTTGAACAGGGCTTTTGATAGCTATTCCGAAGGGGCGCGGCAGAATATTCTCCGATATACCATTGCCTGCCGCACGGGCGCTACCGATAGCAGGCGAGCCGAGCTTCTGAAAAATCCCGAATACAGGGCTGTTCTGGACAAATACAGATAATCTCACCCGCAAAAAGAAGTTTTACAAAGGTTCAGGCGCTTTTGACCGTGCCGGAAGGAGACAGAAACTTGTCACAAATTTCAGACGGAAAGAGAAAAAACAGAAACAGCACCCCAAAAAGGTGCTGTTTTGTTTTGACTGCGGCACTAGGATTCGAACCTAGGTAATGACGGAGTCAGAGTCCGTTGCCTTACCGCTTGGCGATGCCGCATTATTTCCAACGGTGACTATTATAGCAGAATCGGAAAGATTTGTCAATAGGTTTTTGAAAAATATTTTTGTTATATCCGTTTATATTTTGAAGCGATGCCTGCTTCTCTATTCTTCCGCAAAGGCGGACTGCATATACATAGTGAAGAAAATAAGACAAGGGAGCACTACAAAATGAAAGAAATCGTTCTGGCAGGACTTCCGAATTGCGGAAAATCCACGCTCTTTTCCCTTCTGACCGGAATCCACGCTGTCACCGGAAACCGTGAGGGGGTCACTGTTACCGCCAAATCGGGAAAAATGATGATGAAAAATCGGGAAAAGGTTCTCCTGACCGATCTGCCCGGTATCCGTCGGATTCCTCCGCGTGCACCGGATGAACAGCTCTCCGTTGCGCGATTGCATGACCGATCGTATGACCTGCTCTTATATGTAACCGATGTCGGGAATCTCGCAAATGGGCTTGAACTTCTGCGCGATCTTCTGCATTGTCCCGCAGCTACCTGCCAAGCCTGCATGTCATGCGAGGTGGAATGTCAGGTATTGCTGGTAGTAAACTTCTGCGACGACCTGATCCGCATGGGACCGTCGTCCCCGGCATACGGGATTCTGCCAGACGGCATGGAACACACCCCGGAAAAATTGGAAAAAGCTTTGCACGAATTGTGCGGTATTCCGGTTTGCTGTATTTCCGGACGAACCCAAACCGGCATCCCGCAGTTGCGCCGGGTCATCGAAAAAATGCTGGAAAATCCCGAACAAAAGCAGACCTTCCGCTTATGCCCGGAAAAATACCGAACTTTATCAAAGCGCCCTAAAGTGTCTTCCGCGCATCCGGCTGACCGCATTCTGCTCTCCCCCTTTTGGGGTTCAATCATCCTTGCCATGACACTTACAATGCTGTTTTTCCTGACGTTCGGTCCTCCGACCGGCTGCCTGACGGATTTTATTGAGCAATGGACAGCGAAAACCCTTTTGCCGCACTGCGCGTCCCTCTTGTACGGTTCCTCACTTCCGGTCTTTTTTGCCGATCTTCTTTGTGACGGTATTCTGCCCGCCGTCATTTCGGTGATTGCCTTTCTGCCCCGCCTTGGTATGCTGTTTCTTTGCCTGGGCATTTTGGAGGAATCCGGGTACAGCGCGCGCGTGGCACACTTGGTCCACCCGATGATGTATAAAATCGGGCTGTCGGGCGACGCTTTTATCCCCCTCCTGCTCGGTTGCGGCTGTA
>FR890568.1:39044-53202 GCA_000433415.1 Clostridium sp. CAG:448 | reverse complement strand
CCGCACGCTTCTCTTTTTGCCGCTGATTTCCTGCTCGGCTCGGATTGCGCTCTATAGCCTGCTTGCAGACATCTGCATGCCCGCTCACCCGTGGATTTTCTGCCTCATTTTGTATCTGCTTGGATTTGTCCTGCTTTGCCTGTTTGCACGGATCTGTAAAGCGCTGCAAAAAACGAAAGAAAATAAGCCTGCGCCTCTGCCCGTTCTCCGGGTTCCTTCCCCTGCCGTCATTCTCTCCGATTTGCTGGACCGGTTGCGTCATTTTCTCGGTCGGATCGGCGGAATCATCCTGTTGTCCGGCGTACTTGTCTGGCTGCTTGCACACATCGGACCGGATTTCCGCTATCTGCCAAATGGCGGTCAGAATACGCTTCTTGAACGGCTGGGGGCGTGGTTTGTTCCATTTCTGAAACCGCTCGGGCTGGGAAACTCCGCCATTGCAGTCTCCCTGCTGTCCGGTGTTCTTGCCAAAGAAGCCTTCGTTTCGACCTATGCCATTGTTTCCGGCGGGATACCGATCGCGCAGCTCCTTTCCCCTGCATCCGCAATATCCCTTGCCGTTTTTTACGCGCTTTATCTGCCATGCACCGCAACGGTCTGCGCGCTGCACAGTGAAAAAGTTCGGCGCGGGGATGTCATTTTCTCCTGCCTGCTCTGTCTCTCTGTCGCATGGCTGTCCGCTTTCACGGCGTACCGTTTGTTCCTCTGACAAAAATTTTTTCACTTTTTTTCCAAAAGCACTTGCATTTCCTGATTTTTGTGGTATAATGATGTGGTATCGGACGTGGAAATCCACGGTCGTATCTACCCGTAGCCCAGCTGGATAGAGCGTTCGGCTCCGACCCGGAAGGTCGCAGGTTCGAATCCTGTCGGGTAGGTTTACAAGAATGTGCCGTTTTGCGGAGAAAGATCTTCTTTTGCCCCAAACACAGGCACGGATACCGAGGCATGTATATGCCCCGGTATTTTTTTCTTTTTGTCCTTTTATGACCGCGCAAAAATCATTTTTGCTATTGCTTTTTTTGAACCGGTATGCTATACTGATGTCGAATCTTTGATAGCAACTGTTTTTGGACAGTTGCGGAAAGGAATTTGCTGATGAAAGATAAAATGACAAACGGCACGGCTACCTGGATTACTTATCGGAATCCGGCAGGAAACGCGCCCTCTGAGAAGAAAAATCCATGGGAAACGGCACTCACCAAGGACGATCAATTCGCTCCTATCGTGGACAAATGCGGTTTGCCGCTGTTCCGCCGCACTTTCAATGTGCAGGGATGCACAAAGGCGGTCATCCGGATCACTGCCCTCGGTATTTTTGATCTCTACTGCAACGGAAAACGCGTTGGCAGACCCGGCGCAAACGGTGCCACGGTGTACGACGAACTCAAGCCCGGGTGGTCCGATTACCGCAAGCGTGTTCTTTATTACACCTATGATCTCTCCGACTATCTGACGGATGGCGAAAATGTACTTTTGGCAGCGGTAGCACCCGGTTGGTGGAACGGCAGAATTTCTTTGAACACTTACGGCGAAAACGAAATTGCACTGCTGGCTTCCCTTTCCATTGTCGATACGCAGGGCGAGCGCAATCTTGTCACAAATACGGATTGGCAGGCGTTCTGGGGCGGCAGAGTCCGTGCGGCGGACATCTGGGACGGTGAGCTTTATGACGCAAACTTCCCATGCTACGGCGAAATCTCAAAGCCGGGCTTCGATACGTCCGACTGGGGAAAACCGATTGCGGTTGAACACGATATTGAAATCACACCGCATATCGGTCCTTCTGTCATGGTCAGAAAGGGATTGGAGCGTAAACCGGTTCTTGCAACACTGTTTGAAGGGACAAAAGACAACGGCTCCGATTTCGGCGAAATCAATGAGATTGCCCGTCCGACCGGCGCCTGCGCAGTCAAGGCAGGACAGACACTGCTCTTTGATCTGGGTCAGAATATGGTTGGTTGGCCCGCAATCAGCGTCAAAGGCACAAAGAATACGACCGTCAAAATCCGTGTTGGTGAAATGTGCAATGACAGCGGTCTGAAATCCCGCGGCAACGACGGTCCCAAGGGCTCCATTTACTCCATCAACTACCGTTCCGCCAAAGCCAAGGCTTTTTACGTCCTGAACGGCAAAGAGGGCGGCGAAGACTACTGCCCGCGGTTTACCTTCTTTGGCTTCCGCTATGTCGAGATCAGCGCTTCCGACGATATTGAGGTTCTTGACTTCCACGCAATTGTCGTCGGTTCCGCAACCACCGAAACCGGTCGGATGGAAACCTCCTCCGCACTGGTCAACCGCCTGATTTCCAATGTAATCTGGGGACAGCGCGGCAACTACCTTTCCGTCCCGACGGATTGTCCGCAGCGTGACGAGCGCCTCGGTTGGACAGGTGATACACAGATTTTCTGCAACACTGCCGCATATAATGCCAACGTGGACGGGTTCTTCCGGAAATGGCTCCAGGATGCGCGTGATTCGCAGTCCGATACCGGGATGTATCCGGATGTCATTCCGCGTTCCCGCGTTGTCGGAGACGGCGGTGCGGCATGGGCAGATGCGGGCATTGTCGTACCCTATGTCATGTGGAAGATGTACGATGACACGGATCTTGTGCGTGAGCACTACGACTCCATGGTAAAATACATGAATTACCTCGCAACAACCGGCACGCACGGCCCCGTTGCAACCTACGGCGACTGGCTGGCATACGAGCCGACCGATGCACATTATATCTCCCGCGTTTATTATGTACTGGATGCCCAGATGATGGCAAAGATGGCTGAGGTCATCGGCAAGGCAGAGGATGCCGCCGCATATCAGGCACTGGAACAAAAGCTCAAGGATGCGTTCCGTGCGGACTGCTGCGACGAAAACGGCGCACTCAAACCGGAATTCCGTACGCAGACCGGATATTTGCTTGCACTGAAAGCAAAACTTCTTGCCCCGGATCAGGAGCTTCTTGCCGTGCGGGCACTGGAAAAGAAAATTCAGGAAAACGGTTACCGTCTGTCGACCGGATTTGTCGGTTCCGGCATTCTGACCGAAACGCTTGCCGAACATGGGCTGAACAACCTTGCTTATTCCCTGCTTCTGCAGCGTGAAAATCCGTCCTGGCTGTATTCCGTAGACCAGGGCGCCACTACCATCTGGGAGCGTTGGAATTCCTACACGTTGGCAACCGGATTCGGCGACGTCGGAATGAACTCCTTCAACCACTATGCCTACGGTGCGGTGCAGGAATGGATGTACCGCCATGTTGCCGGTATCGAGGTTGACGAAAACGCCCCCGGATTTGCACGCGTGATTCTGCAGCCCAAGCCTGATACACGTACGGACGCCGAAATGCCCGCAGGGCAGGAACGTATCAAATGGGTCAGATGTCATTTTGATTCCCCGCATGGACGGATTGTTTCCAATTGGTCCACGGAAAACGGGTTTGTTTACGAAGCGGAAACACCTGTCCCCGCTACGCTGTATCTGCCCGTACTGACAGAGGGCGATACCGTTGAAATCAACGGCGTTTCCCACAAACTGGACGAATACCGTAAGTGCCCGCACGGAAATGTGCTGACACTGACCTTGACACCGGGCAAATACACCTTCAAAATGTAGTCTCCGTTGACACGGAATCGGTAAAATAAAGCGAAACCTCTTATGTTCATGCATGGCATTCACATAAGAGGTTTTTGTCATACCGAGCGGCATCTGCCGGTCCGGAAATGCTTTTCAGTGCGTTTCAAGAAGCAGCCACATCGCACACTGTCCCTGCGGGAAACGGACACGCACATTGTTTCCGGCAACGGCGGCAATGTAGCCGGGCAGCGTCGGATAGACATCGACAACAGACAGGGACGCTGCGTAACGGGAAAGATCCATACATGCTTCCCTTTCTCCGTCGGCGGACCAAACGGCAAGCATCAGCCGCTTGGCGTCACGGTGATACAGACCGAACGAGTGGATTCCGCCCTCTGCCATATCAAAGGTTCCGCACGGGTAAACCGGGAGCGCGGCGGTCAGCAACGCGCGGTGCTTTTTATACAGCGCGGCGGCTTCCCGCATCAGTTTCATGTTTTGCGCATCCGCACATTCAATGTGTCCCGACAGATAGCACAAGCCCATCAATCCGGAAACCATATTGTAGGCGGTCACGCGGCCGTCCGCAAACTGTGCCGTAAATGCAGGATCCGCGACAAAATCCATTCGGTGATCAATTGCCACCGGATACGGGTATGCCCAAATGCCGATCCTGTCGGGCGGCAGGCAGGCGGACATTCCGGAAAGCACGGACGGTAAACGCACGCAGTCCTCCTGGTCGGAAACGGACTGACATGCAAAATGCCGGACGGAACCGAAATCACTCCGCATTGCGCCGCTGCAGCAGCTTTCAATCAGCAAATCCGGATATTTTGCGGCAAGAGAATCAAAAAATGCCATTACCGCCTCATGATGATCCCTCAGGTTATCCGCAAGGGACTCTCTGGCGCCGTCAGCGCCCACGCCAACCGATTGGTTATAATCGTTTTTGATATACCGGACTCCCATGCGGTACAAACGGTCAATCACCGACAAAATGTGGTCACGTACGGTTTGCGTACGGAAATCCACCAGATATCGTTCCCCACCAATGGGATTGCCGCGCCGATTCAGCAGGCACTCCGGATGCTCTTTTGCAAAACGCGAACCGCTTGCCGCAGCCTCAACCTCCAGCCATACCCCAGGAAGCATACCGTTTGCCGCAATTTCATCCAGAATCCCCTGCAAACCGCCCGCGCCGAACCTTGCATCGCCATCCTCCGGACGCCAGTCACCGATATAGGGCCCCCAATTGTCATCGGCAAAAAACCAGCCAGCATCAATCACAAAATACTCGCATCCGACCTGTGCGGCGGCATGGATCAGCGGAACCAATTTTTCGCGCGTCGGAAGTGCCCAAAGGCAGTTCATATAATCGTTAAAGCAAAGCGGCGGAACTCCGTTCGGAAGGACGCGCAGCATCTCGGCGCGTTTGAGCGATGTCAGCATACCGATTGCTTCCTCAAAACCGCCGTCCACACAGCCGACAATCGCCGTACTGCTGACAAAGGTCTCACCAGGCGCAAGCGTACGGAACCATCCGTCGTTCTTCTCATGTGCGCCCGAAAGAAACACACAGAGCGTACTTGCATCCCGGTATCCGCGTGCGGAAATGTCGATTTCCCAACCGAATCCGCCCTCATGTTCAAAGAACCAGGTTTTGTGCAGTTCCTTGTCCTCCAGGAGAACAAGCGGGTGATATTTCTGCGTACTCCAGGAACCGTAGCTTTGCAGACGTACAGAGGTTTGCGAACCGTGGTTGTAGGTTTTATACAACCCGACACGGCGGATATCCTCGTGCCGCCATTGCGCCTCTCCCTGCCAAGCGGAAAAGGCATAGTGTACGGTAAACCGATCCTCATCCCAATGACGTTCGCCGCCGTCCCCGATGCCGCAGACAAATGCGGAACTGACGGTGTCCAGGCACATAGGACGGCTTCCGGTGTTTCTGACAACGGTGTGCTGGCGGTACGCACCAAACGCGGGATACTCCTTCCGTACAATCTCTACGGTTGCGTCGGCGGCCGTCAGGTGATAAACGCCGTCACTTTCTTTTTTCGCACTTTCGGCAATGCCGTTTTCCGTCAGATACGGTACACTGTGCCGTGCATCCAGATCAATATAGAAATAAGGTTCTTTTCCGAGCATGGTAAGCCCTCCCGACTCTTTATCGTTTTCTCTGCTCATTATAGCGTACGGGGACGGAATTGTCAACCGCTTTTTTCGTTTTACACGGCAAAAACGGGCTGAAGCCTCTTCCGTTGATCGGAATCGGCAACAGCCCATTTTTGGATTTCATTGAATTCATTTGATCAGCAACCCGCTCAGATAAGCGGCAAGGGCGCCGAAGAGTGCGGACAGGCAATAGCCCACCAATCGATCTAAGGCTTTTCCCGGTTTGGATTCTATCAGGGAGAGGCGTTTCTGATGATCATCCAGACGCTCATCGTATTTGCGGATCATCTGTGTCAGTTGAATGGTGCATTTCTCCAGCGAATCAATCTGCGCGCCGTGTTTTTCCAGGCGTGAATCGATATGCCGGTGCCGCTCATCGCAGAGGGCATGATTGTATTCCTGTTCCATACGGGTGATGCAAGATATGGCATCCGCTCCCATGGGGGAATGGGAAACACTCCCGCGCGGCATCAGAGAAGGAACAATCAGGCTTTCTTTTCACGGCTCGCTGCAGAACGCCCCTGTCCCACTGAACGGGTTTGCTCCGCAAAGCGGTTTTGTTCCGCTTCCAGATAGGCAGCTGTACGCATATCCTGAATTTCGCTCTGATCCAGGACAAGCGCAAATTTGCGCTTGATCCGCACCCATTCGCCCCTTTTGATAACGCAGTTTTTGCCGTTGACAGCCACATATACGTCATCCTTGTAACGATCGTTGTCACGAAACAGCTTAATTGCAACATATTCATTCAAATACGCCTCATTTGCCTTTCGTGCCTCCTCTGCCTTACGGTCAATAATATGCCGTTCCGCGGTTTTCTGCAGTTCTGCCGATGCGAGCTTCTCCTCGTATTCCCGGCGCAAGCGCTCCAGCTCTCTACGGAATTCCTCCGCAGTCATGGTTTCGGATGCCATTGCATTTCACTCCTTTCTTATCGTTTTTTTGTTTGTGTCAATCCTCTGCGTTAAAAGTGGAGGCAGTTTCGATACGAACCATAAATGCTTCCACCAGGCGGACGGTAACCTTGTTTGCCTTCCAACCGACGGTTGCACGCTGATTCAACGGATCGGCAGTTCCGGCAGAACCAAGCTGTTTGACAATCAGTGCAAGTCCGCCGTCTGCCAACTCCGTAGTACCGTACGCATTTTCGCCGAATACCAGGGTTGCATAAACATCTCTGCCCTTGGCGCCTGCTTCTCCGGGATAAATGACGGTATTATCCGTGCAGGTGATTTTTGCGGCTTCCGCCTTGGTGGAATCCGTATACAGCGTCATACTGCCTGTCGTGTTCGCACCGACATAAGCACGGGTTGAGCCGATCAGTACATATCTTCCGACCAGATCTCCGGTTGCAACGGTTCCGCCGTCAAATGCAATCTCACCGGCATTTGTGTAACCGTCGGAGTGATTCACATACAGGTTGCGCACGCTGCCTGCCAGATTCTCCGCGTGGAAAATCTTTGCCTCCGTGGATTCGATAAAGCGCACCCCTTCAATCTTACCGATCTCACCTTCAAAAATATTGGTCCCGTCCGCATACTGGTTGGGGGTTTTCCAATTGGGATCACTCATCAGGTCATATGCACAATCCGGATGAATGATCGCAATATAGGAGCCATTGATCTTTTCTGCGTTCTGATTTTTGAGAAAACGCGCCGCGCGGCGGATACAATCCACACTCAGGTAATGATTGTTTGCCGCAGTTTCTTCGCCGCCGTTCAGCATATAACGTGCGCTGACGCTATCCTCCGCATACTGCACGTTGCTGCCGCCTGCCAGAACTTCACGGGAAATGGTGTCCAATGTCCTTCCTGCCTGGGAACCGAGCAGTTTGGCAGCCATACAAAGGTTGTTATCCACAGCCGTCAGGAGCAACAGATCCGTCAGCTCCACATAACCGCCGTACTGGGAAACCGTTGCAGAAACCGTTTCCATGCTGAGATTCTGTCCGTCAGGTGTTACTCCCTCGGAAATCGGTGTGGTCAACTTGGGCAGCGGATCATATTTTCGGAATTCCACTGTCTTTCCGCCACCGACCGGAATCTTGTGCTTCTGGGCAAAGCGGTCATGCACCAGGGACGGCTCCGCATTGTCGATCAGGTAATCGGCATAGTAGGTTTTCATTTCCTCGGAAAGACCTTCTCCCGCATCATAGGCGGTTTCAACACCGGTGTTTGCATTGATAACTCCGGCAGTACCGTTGACATTCTCACCGGCACCGAATAGTTGCAGATCACATACAATTTCATTTCGATTGATCATAAAAAATACTTCCTTTCATTTCCGAATCATTTTGTGAATCCATCTTTGAAAACACAGAAAACATATTTCCCTTTTATCCGGTCAAAGGGTGATACATTCCCCATTTGCCGCACGTGCGGCAATTCTGGCACGCTCCTCGCGGGTCAGGCGTCCGCCGACACCCCCGGCGGCACCTGCGTTTTGCAGTGTTCCGTTTTCGGTTGCCCGCAGATGCCCTGCTCGCACATGGTCAGCCATTTGTTTTGCGATCTGTACACGCACACGGTCGGATATTTCACGTTCCGCAAGGTCCGGATGAAACGCCCGATAAAGCGCCAACGGAGAACATCCCAGCAACGCCGCCTGCGCCGCGACGGTACCTGCTTTATCGCCGGCATCTGCATAGATACCGGTAATTTCGGAAGCATTGGCTACCGTCTCCAGGCGACCTGCAAGCGTTTCCTGACTGTCGGCACCGACAAGGGACACCACTTTGGAAAGAAGCGCCTGCGCACGCTCGGCTTTTTCGCGTTCTTCCCGCTTTTCGCGGAAACGTCGGTTGATCAACCGTTGCATATCCTGTGCGTAAAATGCACGAAAGCGATCCGATCTGACGATGGATTCATAAATCTCCCGTTCGCTTTGCCCTGCATGCTCCGCAACCGTGTTCTGACACGCGGCGACCGTGTCCTTCTCTCCGTTATCCGGGGTTGCGCCCGCACCCACTGCCGCCTCACCGGCACAGATCTCATCCGGCTCCGCGACACACTGCCCGCCGACAGCAGTAATCCATTCTTCCTTCCGCGCATCCTGCACCTCCTGTGCTTTTGCGAAAGGTTCCGGCAAAAATTCTTTTTCCGTATTCATGCTTTTTTCTCCTCCTGCGGTCTTTTCCGCGCGTCAATCAAAGGTTCTATTTTGATACAAGACGGGTAAAGGCGTTCCAATCTGCCCATTGCCAAAAGCATTGCCGCAACGGTCATCCTGCATGAGTCGGGAAGATCCATCTCTGCATAGCCGCGCCGGATTTCGCGGATGCATTGTGGTTCTACGACTTCAAAAAGCAGTTCCTGCAGAAGCAGAACATAGGACGAAATCGCCGCACATACGGGGTCATACCCCTCTTGAGCGTAATCGGCGTGTCCCGTGATCCGCATCCTTGCCATCGGCTCCCGTAACTCGCAATAAACATGAATCATTTGCACTTCTCCCGATAGGTTTCCAACTGTGCACGTAATTTTTCGATTCCGTCAAAATCCATCATCTCCAGCATCATCAGCGTTTGCTCCGCATTCTCCGGACGAAATGCGCCATCCCGGAAAAGCGACATGGCAAACTCATTCCGGAGTTGTTTTTCCGTAGGGCTTTTCTCCTTTGCCGTGATGATAATATCGAATGCCGGACGCCGGTAAAGTGTCATATCGCCGGACCTGACGGCTTTTTCCCGGATCCCTTCGTTGGTATAGGTCAGATATGTATCTTTCCCGTGTTCCCCGGCAATCCGGAAACAGCGCGGCTGATCGTAAAACTGACGGATCAACTCGACCATCTGCGTGACAATCTCCTCAAACGCACGGAATGAGGTAAAGATTGCATCGCGGGATCCCTTTTTGCCAGCTTCCTGCAATGCCAGAATCGCGGATGCGGCAGTTACATTCTGTGTGCTACCCTGCGACACGTCACGGCTGCCGGTCGTTTCCTTGAGTTCATCGACCTTCAGACGCTTGACCTCAATCACCGTATCATCCAACCCGTTTACCGTAATCTGGCGTAACCGTTCGTCCGTGAGATCGCCTTCCACATCGACAATGCGTTTATTTAAGTTGCAGAAATCCTCTTCATTGATACCCGCACTCTTTTTGGCGAAAAAGCGTACCCGCGAAGCCCAATCCATGTATTCCATCAGATTTCGGTCCATCCGGTCGATATAAAGCTGCGGATCTTTGGCAACACGGATCAACCCGAATCCGTAGCACGAATCGCTTTCCGGGTAAAGCGTATCCAAAACAAAGGGGTACTGCCCGTGCCGGTACCATCCGTTCTCTGCGTATGTCGGATCGTCTTCGGAGGCATAAAGTAACACCTCTCCGGCAAATTTTGCGTAATGCAACACATACCCGCCGTCGTCGCGCGGAACTTTGTAATACCAATCGACCACTGTGACCTTATCCTGCCCACACGGATAGTCTGCCGCATCGGTGCGCTCCGGCATCTTCTTTGATTCCGGTGCCTCCCTGTAGGAACGGTAGTGCCGTTCCAGTTTTTCTCTGTCACACATGGTTACATAAAATAGATTTCTTGCGTCCTGCAGGTGCCGGACCCCGGGTTCCGGATAAAGATTCCGCAGATCAATCTGACAAACATCAATATCTCCCAGTCCTTCCTCAAGCGCACTGTTCCAGAAAACGCCGTAAGCCGCCACCCCATGTTTCAGTTTACCCCATGCATTGTCGGCATAGGTCGACTGAAAATGGCAACGCTCACAGATTGCCGGGACAATTTTTGAAAGCATGGATGCGTCTTCCACATCTTCTTTCTCCCGCGCAAGACAGGTGCTGGTCGGCATGGCATCCACCATATCCGCGTGCCTGTTTGCAATACTGTTGAAAAGCCAGGCTGAAGTCGGTTGCTCTCTGTGATCCTGCGGGTCGGAAAGATAAACGCCGTGCCGCAATTTCCAGAATTCCTCATCCGCAAGCAGTCTTGCGTCCAGTGCCTGTTTTGCGTCACGATAATGGCGCAGAAGTTCCCTCGCGTACCGGACCCGTGCAGTGTCCCGGTCAACCGTGTTCTTTTTTGTCTGATGAAACATTCTCTTTTCTCCTTTTTATTCATGTGATTGCCGCACGATGCCGGAGCCGTATGACGGCAGAGATAGCGGATCAAACTGCGGCACAATCAACCGTTCTTTTTCTCTGTCAGGTGCCTTGATGGGTAATTCCATGCAGACATATCGCAGTTCGTCGTAAATATGATCTTCCCCGTCCGTATCCACATCCTCGACATCCGTCGTATCATAGATCAACTCCGGCAGTGTTCTGATCAGGTGACGACAGGTGGAAAAGATGTACAGCATGGGAATTCCGTTTTGGTCAAAACACAGACGGTTGTGAACCTGCTGTTTTCCGGCAATTCGGGAATTGTCCGCTCGATCCCAGTAAACACCGCACTTTTCCATGATCCCGGCAATGCTCTCCCCGCCGTTCTTTTGGGTAATTGCCGGGTCGGCAACACCGTGTACCGTCCTGTCACGCAGATTCGGGTCATCCGCTTCGATACGACGGATTTCCTCTGCAATGTGCTTTGCCTCCCACCGTACCCCTTCGTTCGGCGTGCCGGTACATCCGTATAATTCACGGATCCGGTACAGTCTGGAATCGTTGTCAACCGCATACCATCCGACCGAAAAAGGTCTTGTATATCCCCAGTCAAATCCGCGAAGAATGCGCCAATGCCCCGGTATGCGGAACGGGTCTATCACATGCGTCCCGATTCTGTCCCGGTAGTGTGCCGGATCATTCCGCCATTCGTTGAATACCTGACCGGAAAAGCTGTCCCAATCGCCGTAGAGCAACGCTTTTCGTTCGGCATCCGGCAACGCAGCCAAACGTGTCAGATACTCCGGGTCATTGCGCAAAAGAATCTCATTGTCAAATACGGTGGACGGCACAAAAATACGCTTGCGTACCCGCGTTTCCAGATGTCCGTCCGGATGTCGGATCTGCACCGCTTCCGCAATGGGGGTCATGGGAGGCGCCGGCGTGATAAAACGTGCCTTTACCCACCCGTGTCCGATCCCTCCGGGATTTGCCTGCGCCCGTATGTAGCAACGCGTCCCCGGACCGTTTGGGCGGTTGCGGGAAAACAGGTAACTGTATTCATCCCATGTAAACTGTGTCAGCTCATCAAAATCAATGAAATCATACCGCTTTCCCTGATAATTCAACCGATCTTCCGTATGCTGCATGGAACCGAACCAGATGCGCGCCCCGGATGGGAAGGTCCATACCCGCTTGGTCTCGTTGTATTTGGCACCCGGATATGCACTGGCATACAGTTCACGCGAACGGTCGATCAATTCGGAAAGCTGCGGAACGGTTTTTCGCAAAATAATCGCCCGGTAATGCGGAATATGAACCTGACGCAAGGCTTCCGCCAAGGCGCAGTCCGATTTTCCGCCACCGGCGGCACCGCCATACAATGCCTCTTCCTCCGGTCTTGCCATAAATAACGCCTGCCGCTTCTGTGGCTTCCATACAATCGGTGCACTCATCCCTCCGCCTCCCCGGATTCCGGCGTTTCGCCGACAGCGGAGAGTACGACGACACCGCTCTGAACTTCCTCGTTTTCCCCGTCCGGCTGTGCCTTGAAATGCCACAACTCCGGCATCCTGTTTTCCAACCAAATCGACTGTGCACGCAAATCCGGTGCAACATAAATTTCTTCCTGCACCGGCAGAAGCTCTTCCCGCTCTTCCGCTTTTTTTCCGCCTTCATAAACTACCGTCTTACATTTGACGTTTTTTTGAACAGTCACCTTAAAACCGATTGCCTTCCTGTGCAATGCCTGTACCACCGCGTAATCGGATTCAGCGGGAATATGTGAAAGCGCCTCTGCAATTTCAGGGTATTGGCGTATCCATTTGCTTAACCTTTCGACAGAAACAGACATGTGATCGGCAACCGCCTCGCGCGTTAACCCGTCCTCAGCCCACCCACGCAATACCGGCAGCCGTTCCGGGGTTCGCCATACCGCAGCTTGATTTGCCGTATGTTTTTCCATAGATCTATTCCACCCTGCGGATGTAATACGCATGTCGGTCCGAAGAGATCAGGTACCTGCAATTCTCCATACATTCCTGCAACGCCTGCTTCGGAATCCGCAATCCGCCGCCCTGACTGTCAATCCGCCGGTCGATCAGATATGCAACATATGCGGAAAGCATTTGCACTTCCTCTTCCAGACCTTCTACACGTTCACGGTACAATTTTAGTGCTTTTTGCTGCATATTTCGCATGATTTCCGCGCGTATACGTGTGTTCTCAGCATTGTCATCGCGTCTTTCTTCTCTCTTTTTCACTTTCGGCATCCTCCCTCTTCCTCTGCATACTTACGGTCGTAGTAAGCGTCCATCACCTGCTTGAACATGCAGTTCCGAAAATTTTCCGGATGCGCGCAGTAGCCGTAAAGAATTTCACGGCGTGCTTCCGGATCCGGAAATTTCAGACGCGCCAACTCACAATAAGTAAATTTTTGCTTTTGCTCCCTCTGAAAATAGGGACACATTCCCGCAATCGGCATTTTTGAAACCTCCCTTCGATGTTAAGCTTGCTTAACTGCGTATAGTATATCATACTTGTTTTTTGTTGTCAACACCATATAGAACATTTCCTTAACTTTTTTTGTTATTCCCTTGACAATTGCTTTTTTTTCGTGTATAATACCAGTACAGCCAACTCACATATTATTTATTGAAAGGAAGTGATCCCCCTGAGTACCTTCAAAGACCGCCTGCAAAAAGCAATGTCCTTACGCGGGATGCGCGCGGCGGATCTTGCGCGTGATACGGGACTTTCAAAAGCACGGATCAGTCAATACACCAACGGAATTTATGAGCCGAAACAAAAAGCGCTTTGCCAAATTGCAAAAGCGCTGCATGTAAATGAATTATGGTTGATGGGAAACGATGTCCCCATGGAGCAAAATCCTATGTTTGCCACCCCGGATGTTCCCGGCATCTTTCCCTTGGAATCGCGCCGCTTCCCCATGCTGGGCGAAATTGCATGCGGCAAACCGATGATGGCTTATGAGGATCTGGAAAGTTATGTGATCTCCGGAACGGATCTGCATGCGGATTTCTGCCTCCGTGCCAGAGGCGACAGCATGATCGGTGCACGCATCATGGACGGTGATATTGTATTTATCCGCAGTGCAGATATGGTTTCGAACGGCGAGATTGCCGCCGTGGTCATTGACAACGAGGCGACACTCAAACGTGTTTACTATTATCCGGAGGAACAAAAGCTGATCCTCACGCCGGAAAATCCGAAATATCCACCCTTAGTCTATATAGGGAATCAACTTGCAGAAATCCGCATTCTCGGTCAGGCAATTGCGTTCCAATCCGACATCCGCCTGTGAGCAGGCAAAAATCAAGAACCGGTCA
>FR890568.1:19699-39029 GCA_000433415.1 Clostridium sp. CAG:448 | reverse complement strand
ATTCCCTACACCCGCGCCCGCTTGCTTTCGGACACGGACATGTGTCGGCGAATCTTTTCAAGCGCCGCCTTCTCCAATCGGGAAACCTGCGCCTGTGAAATACCAATCTCGTTTGCGATTTCCATTTGCGTCTTGTTTTTGTAAAAACGCATGGAAATAATTTTGGTTTCGCGTTCGGTCAACTGCTTCATAGCGTCACGCAGTGCGATGTTTTCCAACCAACCTTCTTCCCCCGCGCCGGGATCCCGAAGCTGATCAATCACATAGACGGAGTCCCCGTTTTCGCTGAACACCGGCTCGTAAAGCGAGATCGGTTCGACAATGGCTTCCATCGCCTGATAGACACTGCTCTTCTTGACGCCAAGCTTTTCCGCAATGGCGTCGGCACCCGGTTCTTCCTGCTTTTCCGCCATGAGCGCTTCCCGAACCTGCAGGGCGCGGTACGCGAGATCGCGCACGGAGCGGCTGATCCGGATACTGTTGTTGTCACGAAGGTACCGCCTAATTTCCCCGATAATCATAGGAACCGCATAAGTGGAGAATTTGACGTCAAGATCGGTATTGAAGTGATCAACCGCCTTGACAAGCCCGATGCACCCGACCTGAAACAGATCATCGAGATTTTCACGCCGCCCGGTAAAACGCTGGATGATGGACAAAACCAATCGCAGATTCCCATAAATCAGTTCCTGTCTTGCCTGCTCATCCCCCTCCTTCAGGCGCAGAAGGAGTGCCCGTTTTTCCTCATCCGTCAATGTCTTTAGTCCTGCGGTGTTCACGCCGCAGATTTCGACTTTATTATAATACATAAATCCCGCTTTGTTCCTTCCTTTTGTCTTTCAAAGGAAGTATTGCCACACCATACGGTGCGGTATTCAACAAAGCGGGATTGGTAATATGTGGCGGTTTTACTCCGCCTTGTAAATTTTCAGGTTTCCACTGGCACTGTCAACGTTAATTCGGCCGGCACCCTCGCCGATCTTATAGATCTTCCCTGAGAGCAACACAGGAAAATCACAGGAGAATTTTCCGCTTGCCTTGTCATAATCCACTGAGAAGCCCTTTTCACTTTCGGGCAGCCAGAGTTCGATATTGCCGGAGGCGGTATCAATGTCAATATCTTCCCAAAGATCCCCCGGCGTCAGGCGAATCCGTCCACTGGCGGTATCAATATTGATCTTGCGGCAGCTTCCCGCAAAAGTGACCGAACCGCTTGCGGTGTCCACCGACAGTTCCCCATAGGTCCCGTCAAGCTCCAGCCGTCCGGATGCGGTGTCCACATCCAGAATCTCCGCCTGCAAACCGCTGACATTTACCTCTGCGGAAGCGGTTCCGATTTTGACTTTGTCCAGATGCTGTGCAAGTGATGCGGGGATGGTCACGGTCAGTTTTTTATTCAGTGAGCCAAAGCTGATCAGACTGTTCCGCGCCCGGAAGCGGATTTTCAAGGTTTCACCGTCGACAACCCAGCGCAGACGCGCGTCTTCATTCCCGTCATAGCTTTCTTCAAAGGAAATCTGTTCTGCGGATTCCGATGCAATAATGTGTACTTCTCCGCTTGCCCAATCAATGTCCAGATTGCGGATTTCTTTGTCCGTGCTTCCGTTTCCGGCATTGTAGGAGGAATAATTGCTTCCGAAACTGACAATGGGTAACTGCAAAAAGTCCAACCCCGTTCCTGTCAGGTACATGGTCATTGTGATAGCAAACACAAGAATCAAAACCGCCGCAACAACGCTCCATATAATCAGTCTTGCCCGAATGGCGCCTTTGCTTTCCATCTTATTTTCCTCCCTTCAATGCAATTGCCGCGTCAATGATATTGTTGATTGCCGCGCCGATCGGAAAAATCAGCCAGGTCAGGTGCCATGCCGATGTCCAGAAGCTGACGCACAGATAGACCGCAACTATAACAATCCAGATGGCACTGCCGACTGCTTTGCGCAACGGGCTGCGCTCGTTCTCCTTTTCCTTGGCTTTGACGGACGGTGCAGACTTTTCACGGCCTTTGAACTGTGAGCGCATGGAACTTGCGTATACAATCAGGAAGGTCGCAGCGGCAACGATCAGAAACAGCATGCAGGCGCCCAATATGGAAACCCGATCGCTATCGCTGAAAGCACTCGCAAGCATAACGGGAACCGGGGACAGAATATACAGCGCAATGGCAAGCGAGGTCAGCAGATTTGCCTTCCGACGTACTTTGGCAGCCCGTTCGATATCGGCTTGATTCGGTTGACTTTTGCGGTTCAGCTCTTCAAAAAGCTCATCCGGCGTTCCGATACCGGAAATCACACGGTTATACGCTTCCCCTTCGCTCATACCGCTGTCAACCAGATCGTCATATTTGTCGCACATATCTGCATACAGCTCTTCTTTGAATTCCTCTGCTTCTTTCCCCGCAGGCGCCCCTGCAAATGTCAGATCCAGATAGGCTCGCAATTTTTCTTTCATATCGTTCGATTCATACATGTGAGTTGTCCTCCTTTTGTTCTGTCGTATTCTGTTTGCCGGCTTCCCTGTCCGTCCCGATCAGACGGTTAATCAGCCGGCTTGCTTCCATCCATTCTGCAACCAACCTGTGATACTCTTCTCTTCCTCTGTCTGTAATCGCATAATACCTTCGCCGTGCCCCGGTTGCTTCATCTCCCCAATACGAGCGGATATACCCTGCTTCCTCCAATCGTCGGAAGGCGGTGTAAAGCGTCGCTTCCTTTAGTTCGTATAAACCGCCGGTCACGTCCCGTATCGCGCGGTTGATCCGGTAACCGTAGCTGTCACCTTCCAAAAGACAGGAAAGGATGATGGTATCGGTATGCCCGCGGATCAGATCCGCCGTAATTGCCATGTCATCTCCTCCTTTCACCCGATGCCTATATTATACGCTTAGATACCTCGCCTGTCAATGTATATAAAACAAATATATCGCACCAAATTGTATAAAATCAGGTGCGATAATTTGTGTTATTTACTCGAATTTGGAAGGATGCTTATTCTTAAACGGCTTCCGGTTCGGACAATCAGCCTCTTTCTTTGACCAAAAACAACGGGCGCGCTTGCCTGCCCTCCATTGCCAACCGGATCGTTTTCTGCAAGCTTTCAAAATCCGCAACCAGAGAATGCGGCTTTTTTTCGGGGTCATCCTGCCACATCGGGGCAAAATAAACCTGCTTTCTTCCAAGCAAAACCGCAAGATTGCGCAGATTTGCGGACATCGCGTCGTTGCTCGCCAATGCCAGAACAAGCGGGCGGTCTGTACGCATATGTGCCTTGACTGCCATGCAAACCGGCGTATCCGTGATTCCGTTTGCGATTTTGGCAAGGGTGTTCCCCGTACACGGACATACAATCATCAAATCAAGGGGCTGTGCGGGACCGAGCGGTTCTGCACGCTCAATGGTGTGAATAATCTGCGTCCCGGTTAACAGGCGGATTTTTCTGCGCAGATCTTCCGCCGTTCCGAAACGCGTATCGGTTGTGTAGGAAACATCGCTGAGAATCGGAACAAGCTCCGCGCCGCACACTGTTGCAAGCTTTTCCATTTCCCGGTACGCCTGTGCATGGGTGCAAAACGACCCGCACATGGCAAATCCGATTCTTTTTCCCTGCAGACAGCGCATCTCCTCCTTGTTGATCCCCGCTTCCTCCCGCTTATCCGTTTGACTCATGTGCAGATTCCTCCCTCTCACGCAATATTTTCAAAACGCGTACCGCAATTGCGCGTCCGGCACTGACCGGCGCGTATCTGCCAGGCAGTCCCTGCGCGTAAACCGTACGCAATCCTGCATCCCGTGCATCCGCCGGGTCAAATCCACCCGGTTTCGATGCAAGCTCCACAAGCAACGTATCCTTGCTCATTTCGGTCAGACGTGCGCGGCACAGTACGCGTGCGGGTACGGTGTTGAAAACAATGCCGAACCCGGAAACAATCGACGCCGGAACACCGCCGTCACACAATTCCGCCGCTGCATATCCTTCAATTTCCGCCCAGGTGCGTGCCTCTGACGATCTTGCATATACAGTTACATGCACGCCCAAAGCATACAGCAGTCGTGCAAGCATTCTGCCGATCCGCCCAAAACCGATCACTGCGGCATGCAACCCGCAAAGGACCGTGTCCGTGTTCGCAATGGCAACGGCAATTGCCCCTTCCGCCGTTGCACAGGCATTCCGTAACGTCACCTCTTCGCTCGTATAGTAATCATAAAGCGGCACATCCTGTGCCCTTGCCATCTCAAAAAAAGGCTGCGGAATATATCCCCCCATCAGGACCGTTCCCGCCTGCACCTTATGAAGAATTTCCGAAAACCGCACCGGAACATCCCCCGCATCACACGGAATATGCTCTCCGTCATGCGTGACAGGAAGCGGCAAAACCACTGCCTCCGCATGCATCAGTGCCCGCGACAGATTTGCGCAAAAGACAGCTCCCTGCAAAAGTTGCGCATCGATCCCGAACACACAAACTTTGTGTCCCGCCTCAACCAACGCCTCTGCCGTTGCTGCCTGCCGCACATCCCCGCCGATGACTGCAATCTCGCTCATTTTCCCTCACTCCTTTTGCCTTTTTGCTTTTTCACTGTTCCCATTGTATGCGTCACGCAAAGAAAGAGTGAATTTGTCGAAGCCAATCGCCAAAGGCAAAAAGGTGCGGAGTCGGGAATCGCACAATTGATACTTGCAAAAAATGCATGGATCTGATATAATATCTGCGTATCAATCAAGTCATCGGTAAAGTCGGAGGAATTTTTGAATGGATGCGTGGGAAACTTTATATGAAAAGTGCGCCAACTGTCATGCCTGTCCCCTGGGTAACACGCGGACAAACTGTGTATTCGGCACGGGAAACCGGCAGGCGCGGTTGCTTTTTGTCGGCGAAGCCCCCGGCGAACAGGAGGACCTGACCGGTACTCCCTTTGTCGGACGCGCCGGTCAACTGTTGGATAAATATCTGTTTGCCGTGGATATTCCGCGGGAGGATGTTTATATTGCAAATGTGCTGAAATGCCGTCCGCCCAAAAACCGGGATCCGCTGCCCGAAGAAGAAGACGCATGCATCGGGTATCTGCGGGAACAGGTCCGCCTGATCCGCCCGAAGGTCATTGTCTGCCTCGGGCGTATTTCCGCTATGCGGCTGATCAAGCCGGATTTCAAAATCACAAAGGAACACGGGCACTGGTTCCGCAAAAACGGTGTCCTGATGACCGCCGTTTACCACCCCGCGGCATTGCTGCGCGATCCGCGAAAGAAGGAAGAAATGCTCATTGATATGCAGCATATCAAAGAAGTACTGGATCAGGAAGAAAGTACAAACGATACGGACAGCAACCCATGAATTTTACTGCCTTTCTCTCCATTGTGGCAACCATGTTTCTCTTGCTCTTTTGCGGTTGCCTGTGCAAAAAGTGGCATATCATCGATGATGTGGCATCCGGCAGACTGTCCGCTCTGATTATCAAGGTCGGGCAGCCCGCCTTGATTGTTTCCGCCATGCTGAGTGCTCCGTACAGTCCGGAAAACCTGCGCCTGGCAGGCTATGCGTTTTTGCTTGGCTGTTTTCTGCATCTGTTCATGGCGGTTATTGCGTATATTTTCTGCAAGCCCATACGCAATATGGAAGAGAGAAAAATTCTGGAATTCGCAACGGTCTTTACAAATTGCGGATTTATGGGATTTCCGCTTCTGGAGGCGCTGATGCCCGGTCGCGGCTTGTTTCTCGGAGCTTTCTATATGATCAGCTTCCAGTTGTTCATCTGGTCCTGGGGTGTTGCGATTCTGGCTCGAAAACGGGATGACATTCGTCTGACGCCGTGGAAAATTTTGGTCAATTTCGGCTCTGTCCCTTCTCTGATTGGCTTTCTTCTCTTTCTGTTGCGCCTGCCGTTTCCGGATTTTGTAATGCCGGCACCGTTTACTTCCTTTTTCTCCTATCTTGGCGGTCTTTGTACGCCGGTCTCCATGTTGATTACCGGTGCCCTGATTGCCTCGTATCCGGCAAAGGCATTTTTCAGTGCTCCGCGGGTCTGGTTGATCTCCGCCTGCAAATTGCTGATTCTCCCGTTTTGCGTTTTTGGCATTACGTTTGCGCTCGGGTTACCGACGGATTTCATCCTGCTGGCAACCGTTGAAGCCGCCCTGCCCAGTGCGTCAACCGTCGTTATGATGGGTGAAGCCTACCATGTAAATCCCACGTTCGCCGCCGGGGTCGTCGGCATCTCCTCTCTGCTCTCGGTTGCCACAATGCCTCTCATTATTTGTGCGGCACAGTCTTTGCTCCGTGTCTGAAAGCAAAAGAAAAATGAGCAATCAAAAAGCGTCACGACGTGCAATCGTGACGCTTTTTTGCCTGATAACCCTCTTTGAAGTGTCAATTTCCGTTTCCCTTGTAGTAAACCTCTTCATCCGGAAAATGCATTCCGAGTTCGTGCGCACGGCGGACAATGTAGTCGTAATCAATCGGAGAATCCAATTCGTACTGCAGCTTTTCGTTTTTGCTTTCCAGCTCTTTCAGTTTTTCCTGCAACTCTTCCTTTTCTGCCTGCAATTGATTGTACCGGATAATACCGGACACAAAAATACACGCCGCCGCAATGACCAGTGCACAAAGGAAAAACAAAATGACCATCCGGAAACCGATTCTTTTCTCCCCCGATACCCGATGCATCGGATTGAC
Source organism: Clostridium sp. CAG:448 (assembly GCA_000433415.1). Lineage (GTDB taxonomy): Bacteria > Bacillota > Clostridia > Oscillospirales > CAG-272 > CAG-448. Next base: position 32,356 of record FR890568.1, on the reverse strand, counting down.
CGCTTTCACAGCCCCGCCGACATCCGCATCTTCATACAGTTCCCCGTTCTGCCCGTTTGGTTCTTTTTCTCTTTCGTTCCCGTTTTCCATCCTTATTTTTGACCTCCTTTTTACGCCGTTGGATGAAAAATCTCAACGGCTGTAACAGTATATGCCATATCCATGCCATTATTTTTTTACAAATCCCCGACAATGCCACCAATAACGGGCGGGTCAGTCTTGCCGGTCCCGCACGCCACAAAAGCACCCCGGCAATAAACAGCAGCGGAATTCCAAGACGCGGTTTTCCGTCATTCAGGAAATACCGGATCAGAATGACACAGATCCCGCATGCCAACGCAAACAAAAAATCGGTCAGAAAACGTACAATCCGTACCCATATCCGCCCGCCATCCGCCCTTTCCGTCCGCCGTTGCGGGGATTCTCCCAACAGAAAGCGTATCAGCAAAATCCCGTCGTAAACCGCTCCCCCGGCGCATCCGGCAAGAAAAGACCAGATGCACATCTTCGCCAAAGCAACCTGCGATACCTCCACGGCAGCTCCCCTCAGTGAAACAGCCGCCGCCAGCCGGACTTCTTATCACCGGTCTCACGCGGCACATAGTAGTAGAGCCCGTCAATCCGCCCGGTCAGTTCCATATTCCCCTGTTCCGTATTCCAGACCGTAATCCGCAAGCCGTCGCCTTCAATCACCATGCTGCCCTGCGTACTGACCAAAACAATGCTCTTTTCATCAAAGCTCCGGACTTCCTCTACACCGCACAGTCGCATACGTGCGCGTTCATTGATTTCCAATATATGCGGTTTTTTCTCGCTTTTTGTCGCTTTCACAGTCGGCATTCCGTTTCCGTTCATATCACGCATCCTTTCCGCAGAGAAAAATGTGCCCTGCCCATCACAAGGTATGCGCAAAAATGTGTTTTTATTCGATCACGCGGTAAAGTTCCGACGCATTTGCCTTGGCAGTTACCTCACGTATGTCCAAAACCTCAATCTGCAAGGTGCGCTGTCCGAATGTAATTGCAATCCTGTCCCCCACCTTTACCTCATACGACGCTTTCGCGGGTCGACCGTTGACCGTCACATGTTCCGCGTCACAGGCATCGTTTGCCACGGTGCGCCGCTTAATGATACGGGAAACTTTCAGATATTTGTCAAGTCTCATGGTCTGCCTCCGTATTCTTTATGATGTTCTCTGTGCTTTTCTCTTTTTGCTTGACGGAATCCCATATGGCGTCCAATGCAGAAACGGGCAGTTCCGACGGGACCTTCCCCATGGCAAGCACCTCGTTCTCGATTTTTTCAAATCGTGCAATGAACTTATCCGTTGCACGGTACAATGCCTCTTCGGGATTGACATGCAGCTTGCGCGCAAGACTGGTTACGGTCAGCAACAGATCCCCGATTTCTTCAAAAATCTGCTCTTCATCGCCGGACCGCACCGCATCTTCTACCTCAGCGCTTTCCTCACGTAGCTTGTCCATCACGCTTGAGGCATCCGGAAAATCAAAGCAGGAAGCCCGCTTGCCGACTTTTGCCGCACGAACCAGCGCAGGCAGCATCTTGGGCACCGCATTCAGCTGATCGGTCACAGTAACGCGCTCCGTTTTTTCCAGATTTTTCTGACGGTTCCACGTCACAAGCACATCATCCGCATCTGTCACCGCCTCATTCCCGAAGACGTGCGGATGCCTGTAGATCAATTTTTTGCAAAGCGCATCCACAACATCTTCAAAATCAAAGCGTCCCGCATCCTCTTCAATTCCCGCATGAAATGCGACCTGCAGGAGAACATCACCCAATTCCTCACGCAGCAGCACGGGATTGTCCGTATCAATCGCCTCGATCGCCTCATAGGTTTCCTCAATGAAATCGTTCCGGATCGTATGGTGGGTCTGAATTCTGTCCCACGGACACCCGTTCTCCGGATCGCGGAGGACCTGCAAAAGCACGACCAGATCCGCCGTATCGTATTGCTTTTTGGCAAGCAACATCTTCTTTTTTTCTTCAAAATTCATCATGTAACTTCCTCAATAAACATCATACATTTTCATTATCGTCCTTTTGTTCCCTGTGTCTGTTGCGCAGATACGCAAGATCCGTAGGATCGGGACAGCGGAACAAAAACAGAAACAACGGATACAGAATCACCGCGCCCGCGATGCAAAACAGCGTTGTTATGTTTCCGCGCGGTAAAAACAGGGACAAAACATACATACCGCCAATCGGCACAGCCGAAGCGGCGAGCGGCAGCAGAAAAGACCTACCCACACCGATTTGCCAACCGCTGATGCGGCGCAGTGCGAAGAGATCGGCTGCAATGACAAGCAGATTGCACAAGAGCGTTCCGATGGGAGCACCGTACATTCCGCATCCCTGCAAACCGAGCAGATACCAAACCGCGCACGTTTTGATCAGAATCCCGGCTGCCATGGTTACAAGCGGAATTTCCGGATGTCCGTATGCCTGCAAAACAGCACTGATAACCGTAATCAGACAGGAAGGAAAAAGCGAAAGGGCAAGCACCGACAGAAGCGGCGCCGCCACTGCCACCGCCTCCGGTTGACCCTGAAACAGAAGCGACAGAATCGGTTCCGAAAACAGCAGAAGTCCCAGTGTTGCCGGCAATGCGATCATCGCCGTCAAACGCACCGCCGCAGAAATCAGACGGTGACTGCGATCCTGCAATTCGGGTCTGGCAGAAACATTGGGAATCAAAGGCAGGGCAATTGCACTGACAAACGCAGGAACCAGTCCGAACAGCGGCAAGGCAAGCGTAGAGTAGCTTCCGAACAGTGCATTTGCATGAACGGCATCCATACCGGCATCCTGCAAGCGGCGCAAAATCAGCGTCATATCTGTCAGGCGTGTCAGACTGACCAACATCGCCGATGCGGTAATCGGCAAGGACAGCCGGAGCAATCTTCCCGTTGCACTTTTTTTCTCCTGTGAAAGGGTGGGCGGCTGCGCGCCTCTGTTTCTGTCAACCAAGCAAAAAATCACAAGTGTCAGAAAAGATACAAAGGTGCCGACCGCAATGCCGTAAACTGCTTGCTGTGCAATTTGCGGAACGCTTTTACCGGATGCCTGTGCCACCGAAGCAAAAAGAATACTCCCCAAGAGCTTGGTTCCCGCCTCAGTCACCTCGGAAAGTGCTGTCGGAACCATGTTGCCTCTTCCCTGAAAATACCCGCGCAAACCGCCGCAAAGGCTGATCAACAACACCGCCGGCGCAACCGCCCGGATTGCCCCTGCGGCATCCGGACTTTGCGGAACGGAAGCAATCACACCGGAAAAGCAGTAAAGAATCAACGCCCCGCCTGCCCCGATCGGCAACAGAAATGCCATTGCGGCACGCAGCACTGCGCGCGGTGCATGTGCGGATCCGTCACTGCCGGAAATCATCACAGACATCGCAACCGGCAGTCCGGCGGTTGCCAATACGCAGAAAAGCGCATAGACCTCATAGGCGGTATTGTAATACCCCATTCCTTCACTGCCGAGGTAATGCAAAAGCGGGATTTTACAGAAAAACCCAAGGAGCTTGATCACCGCAGCCGACAGCGTCAGCACCATAACGCCGGAGAAAAAATTCTTTCCCCGCTGCCCGCCATTCATTTCCCTGTTTTCTCTGTTCTGCGACAAACCATCACCGCCGTTTCAATCGAAATAATGTGCAAGAACCCGCGCCATTTCGAAGCGCAATTTCTCTTCATCGATTGCAGTATACGCACCGTTTTCGTAAAGTATGACGCCGTCGCACACCGTCATGCGCACATCCGACGTGTCCGCGCTGAACGCAAGCGTGTACAGCGGATCATAAGACGGAATATTATGGAGAGAATCCATGCGCAGCAGTGTCAGATCGGCACGCCTTCCCGGCTCGATCATACCGCTGTCCTCCCGCCCCTGGGATAACATACCGTTCCGCGTCGCACAGAGCAAAAGCGCGGACGGCTCGGCGGCAGTGGGATCCAAGCCTGTCCCTTTATGTAGCAGGGCGGCAGTCTGCAATTCCCGCAGAACACTCAAACGGTTATTGGAAGCCGCACCGTCTGTTCCGAGAGCAATACAGATCCCCGCCGCACGCATTTTTTCATACGGCATCATACCGCTTCCCAATTTGAGATTACTGACCGGATTGTGTGCCACAAAAACCTTTTTTTCACGCAGAATGGCAAGATCGTCCTCACTGACCCATACCGCATGTGCGGCTGTCGTCGGTACATCAAAAACGCCGCATGCCGCAAAAAATTCCGTCGGCGTCATTCCGTGGCGGCGAATACAGTCCTCATGCTCCTTTTTCGTTTCGGAGAGATGCAGTTGCATTCTTGCCCCGCAAGCAGCGGCTTCCTCTGCCAAATAGCGGCAGGTTCGTTCCACGCTGGTATATTCTGCATGCAGGGAGAAATCCACACGGATCCGACCGTCGCCGGCACCGTTCCAGTCCCGGAACAATTGGAGGGATTCCGCAACCCGATATGCACCTGCCGGATCCTCATCCGGATCAAATGACACCACACTCCGGGCAAGATTTGCCTTCATTCCGCTTTCCAACACTGCACGTGCAGTATCTTCCACAAAGAAATACATATCGGTAAAACTGACCGTTCCGCCGCGGATCATTTCGGCAGCCGCCAGCATACTTGCCCAATATACCGCCTCGTCCGTCAGTTTGTCTTCAGCCGGCAAAATACGCTCGTCCAACCAGCGCTGCAAAGGGAGATTTTCACCATAACCCCGAAACAGCGTCATTGCGGCATGGCAATGCGCATTCGCAAACGCCGGCAGCAGGAGATCCCCTCTGCAATCAATCACCCTTGCATCTTCTCTGATTTGTAAAGGAAGCGCTTCTTTCATGTCGCGCACGTCGGTAATCCATGCGCCGTCCGTAACCACGCAAAACCGACTGTCCGCACTCCTCTGCGTAAGTCTGCAATTTTCAAATATGAGCTTCATATCGTCTCTCCGGTTTCCGTTTCTTTTTTCAAAAATTCCCAATAAAGAGAATCTGCATTGAGGTATCCGGGGTAAACGCCGCCGAATCCTTGGATTTTTTCACAAATTGCCCTTGCCTGTTCCGCAAACGGCGAATCCGCCGGCACCTCCGAAAGCACCTGCCGCAAATACGGTGCAAGAAGGTTCATTTCATAGGCATGCGTCGAATCTACAATGCGATGGCAAAGCGAAAAGCGCGGCAGTATATTTTCAACCTCATTCCGGCGCACGCCCTGCCAGAGCGACAGGGTAAATCCCGCATCACTGGCGCGGAAAGCGTGATCACGCACAAGACGACGGTAAAGGCGAATTTCTTCCGGCGCAAAAGAAACACTGTCCGATTCGATCCCGCTTTGGGTATTGATCCCGACCGGCAGGGATCCCCCCTCGGGAAGCAGTCCGGCCCCCTCGGAAAGCAGTCCGGCAACGGCGGGATACAGAGTCTGTATTCCCTCAAACAGAAAAATCAGGTCGTTGTCCGCGTGCAGATAACGGTAGCCGGTCCGCATCTGCTTCTTGAAATCGTAGATCGGAATGCAGACCTCGCCGCCACGCCGCAATCCGGACACCGTCGCCGCAAGAGCGGAAAGATCAATGGTATCCACAGAGTCATAATCCGCTTCCTGCCCGTTGGCGGATGAGCGCAATTCGCACCGGTCCAGGTAAAAATCATCCACAGAAACCGTGCAGACGCCCAGCCCCTTCCGGGAAAGTTCTTCGGTCAAAAGTGCGGCGGCTGTCGTTTTTCCCGCACAGGTCGGTCCGGTCAAGCTGATACATCGTAAAGCATCCTGCATGCACCTTTCGACAATCGTTTCCGAAAGCGCAACAATTTCCTCATGGAAATGTCTTTCAGAATCCGCCACAAAGGTTTTTGCCTCTTCCGGCGTTGCAAATGTTTTCGGTGCGTACATGCCATCCCTCTTTTCTTTTTGTTTGATTCCGTCGGTATTCTTTCCCGCCGGAGGGTCCGCCATTCCTTTCATGTTATGCGGTCAGAGCATTCCGTGTTCCTGATAAAACCGTTCCGCCGCAACCGCTTTTTGTTCCGTCGTATCTTCACGGAGATATTCATACGGGTATTTGGGATTAAACAACCGTTCGATAATCGGTTTACCGCCATCGGTCGGTGCATAGTCCACAAGTTTTGTAACCGCACCGGCGCCGGCTGCAAAAATAGAGTGAACCTCTTCCATCATATAGATGTTGTAATATCCCTCATATCCGTCCAGTGCCAATCCGACGTTTTCAAAGTTGCCGACTGTGTTCTTCTGCCTATACATGTAATAAGGCTTATATCCCTCATGCATCGCCTTGATCTGCGAATAGTCCACGCATTTTCCGGTATCCCCGCCGCGTACTGCATATAGCTTTGCATCTGTCTGGCGCAATTCCGCCGCACGCTTGATGGAAAGCGTATGAACCGTGATATTCTGCGGGCGCAATGCAAGAATTTTGTCAAACGAGGCAGAAAACGTGGGAAAGCGATCTCCGGGCAGCCCTGCAATCAGATCCGTATTGATGGTGCGGATTCCGCTGTTGCGTGCCAACTCATACGTTTCCAAAAACTGCTCCGTTGTGTGACATCTTCCGACCCCGCGCAGTACCTCATCGCAAAGGATCTGCGGGTTGACGCTGATACGTGAAATACCATACTCCCGGGCAACGTGCAGCTTCTCCGCCGTAATGGTGTCCGGGCGCCCTGCCTCCAATGTGTATTCCTCCAGCGTATCCACCGGCACACAGCCAGCAATGGTCGCAAGCAAGGAAGAAAGCTGCTGCTCATCCAGAATGGTCGGCGTACCGCCGCCGATGTAAACCGTGCGGACACGCAAGCCCATGGAACGGATTGTTTCCGCCATCCGCCGTATATCGTGACACAGGCGCTCCAGATATTCGGGGATCAGGGACAGGAGCCGTTTGGAAGAGTAAGAAACAAAAGAACAGTACGCACACCGCGTCGGGCAAAACGGGATGGACACATAAATACTGCAATCCTTCCGCCCGGGCGTTCCGATGATCCGTCTTTCGTTCAGCGCGACGTCGACTGCCAGAGCCGCTTTTTTGGGAATGACAAAATAATCGTTTGTCAGAATCCGTTTGACCCTGGTTTTACTGATTCCGGCAAGCAGCATTTCCGTTGCCACTTTGGAAGGACGCACACCGGTCAGAATGCCCCACGCCGGACGGTAGCCGATCAGCTCACCACACGCATTGACCACCGCATCCCCGATGGTAATTTTCAGAAAGCGGTCACTTTCCAAATCAGGACGCGGCGAATAGGTCTTATCGGACGCGGCGGTGCGCTCCCCCTGTGTCACACAGCACGCCACATGCACTTCTCCGCTCTCAGCGGTGTCGACCGCCAGCCGCAGAATGGGTGTATCCGGCAGGATGGGCTCCTCCTCCGAGAACCCGACATTCGGAAAGAAGACCATGCACAGCGTCTGCACATAGTAGCGATTGACCTTGGTATTCCCGTCTATATAAATTCTCATGCCTTTTCTTCTTTCTGCTGTACCGTATTTTTCCCTTTGTTTTTCAGAACTTCACTGTCCATCACGATGGTCACCGGTCCGTTGTTGGTTAAGGACACCTGCATATGCGCACCAAAAATTCCGTAGCCGACATGCCGGACTTCCTTTTCTGCCAACTGACCGAAGTATCTGTAAAGTGCGTCAGCCTCGTCGGGCGGCGCGGCATCCAAAAAATCCGGTCTGTTCCCGTGCCTATAATTGGCAAACAACGTAAACTGGGAAATCAACAGAATCTCACCGTCAATGTCCTTGACGGAACGGTTCATCTTCCCTGCCTCGTCACAAAAGATACGCAGTTTTACGATTTTTTGCAGCAAAAGTTCCGCATCCGACGCGGTATCCCCGCGTGCGGCGCCAAGTAAAATAAGAAGCCCCTCGTGACAGGCACCGCACAATTGCCCGTCGACGGTTACGGATGCCCCTGTAACCCTTTGAATGACTGCCTTCATTGATTCTGATTCCTTTCTCTGCCGTGCATATTACGAAAATCCACGCACAACATCATGTATGCCGGGCAGGGTTTTGAGTCGATCCACGATATACTGGTAAGTAGACGTGTTCTTGCATCCGACCTTCAGGTTGATAATTCCCTCTCCGTTTGCGCGGCGCTGCGTGTTGATTTGGTGAATCGGCACCTTCATATCGGCAAGCATTGTGGCAACATCCGCCATCAAACCGATCCGATCCTCCGTATAGAGTTGCAACAGTGCCTCATACTCGCCCTTCTCACTGCTGCCGTCATCACTCTCCCACCACGCGGCAACCCAGCGGGAGCTGTTCTCCGGGCGGTCAATATTCTGTGTCACATTTGGGCAATCCCGCTTGTGAATGGATATGCCGAATCCCTTCGTGATAAATCCGATCACGTCATCGCCCGGAAGCGGGTTACAGCACTTGGCAAACTTAACGGCACACCCATACTCGCCGTCCACCACAATGCCGCCGTTGGCTTTGGTGCGGTGCGGCTTAACGGTTTTCTGCAGAATGGACGCCTCATTCTCCTCCGCGGAAAGCGTCTTGGTGCCTGCCACACGGTCTACCTCTTCGTGCATCCGGAAAACAATACGCGCAATGGGCATCCCACCGTAGCCGATGGTATTGTACATATCCTCCGCACCGGCAAACCCGCAGCGCTGCGCAGTTGCCGCCAAAATTTCATTCTTCTGTGCTTCTGTCAGACGGGGCATGTACTTACGCAACTCCCCCTCAATTGCGCTTTTTCCGACCGCAATATTGTCACTGCGCTTTTCCTTTTTGAACCACGCACGGATTTTGGTGCGTGCTTCACTTGTTTTGACAATGTTCAACCAATCCCTGCTCGGTCCGCGCGAGGACTGGGAAGTCAGAATTTCGACGATTTCACCGCTCTGCAAAGGTCTGTCAATCGGAATAATCATGCCGTTGACCTTGGCGCCGATCATCTTATTGCCGACGGCTGAATGAATGGCGTAGGCAAAATCCACCGCATTGGCACCGTTCGGCAAAGAAATCACATCGCCTTTTGGCGTAAAAACGAAAACCTCATCCTGAAAAATGTCGGTTTTCAGCGCATGCATAAATTCATCCGGGTCCCGCGTACCGTCTTCTGCCTCCACAAGACGTGCAATCCATTCCAGCTTCTTGTCGATCTCTTCTTTGGAGCCCGCAGAACCGCCCTTATACTTCCAATGCGCACAGATACCGTACTCGGCGATATGATGCATCTCCCATGTCCGTATCTGAACCTCAAACGGAATGCCGTCCCGCCCGATCACCGTCGTATGCAAAGACCGGTACATATTGGGCTTCGGTGTAGAGATATAATCCTTGAAGCGTCCCGGCATTGAGTAGAACATCTCGTGGATAATACCGAGCACCATATAACACTCCGGCTCAGTGTCCACGATTATCCGCAACGCATAGAAGTCATAAATCTCGTCAAAGCTCTTATTCTGATTGTACATCTTTTTGTAGATGCTGTAAACCGATTTGATTCTGCCCTCCAGCGTGAAATGAATATTGTTTTCGCGCAATTTTTCCTCAACCGTTTTGCGGATATTGTCGATGAAACCGATGTTCATCCCGTATTTGCTTTCGATATGCTTGCTGATCTCCGCATAACCGATGGGATCCAAATACTGTAGACTCAGATTTTCCAATTCCGACTTAATCTTCTGCATACCAAGACGGTGCGCCAGCGGTGCATAGACGTGCATGGTTTCAAGTGCCGTCAGGCGGCGCTTTGCCTCCGGTTTCGCGTCCAATGTCCGCATATTGTGCAACCGGTCACACAGCTTGATAAAGATAACACGCACGTCCTTGGACATCGCAAGCAGCATTTTCCGCAGACTTTCCATGTGCGCTTCTTCTTTGTCCTCAATATTCAGGTCAACAAGCTTTGTCAGACCGTCTACCAGGAGCGCAACCTCACCGCCAAACCGTTTCCGGATTTCCTCCAGATTGGTCTTGTCGGCGCAATCCTCCACCGTATCATGCAGAAGTGCAGCACAAATGGAATCGGTATCCAAACCCAATCCCGCAACAATCTCCGCCACCGCAATCGGGTGGGAAATATACGGCTCCCCGCTCGCGCGGAATTGCCCTTCATGCATTTTGGCAGCGTACGCATACGCATTGTTTATTTTTTCAATATCGTAATGATTCCCCGAAGCCGTCAGCATCTCCAACAGCCGCGAGATATCCGTATGTACTTCCATTCCCATACCTTGACTCCGTTTCTATGCTTCCGTATCCACACACTGCCGCCGCAGTGCCTGCAAAATTGCGGAATCCTCCAAATTGATTTTTTTGCCGTTCTGTTCCGGAATTTCAAACAGATAAATGCCGTTTCCGACCTCCTGAATTCCGCAAAGCTGCATTTCATTCAGAATACGTAAAACAAACCGGACACGCACACGGCTGACGGGACGCGCCGCGCCCGCGGCAATCAGATGGTTGATCAATACCCGTTCCGAAATAACACTGTGCCCAGCCCGTCCTTCCTTGCGCAGAGCGGTATAAACCAGTGCAAAATCGTCCCTGGCGGGAATCACACCGTCCCTGGCGGAAAAGGTACCGCCATCACACACGCGGCGATAAAGTGCTTCATCCTCGTCCAATCTTTCATCCTCTTCATCGGTCGCAACAGAAGCGTCACTCAGCACAAGCTGTAACGTCCGCTCTCCGCGGAATTCATTGATGTTCAGACTGAATACAATGTCCACTTGATCCCCCGCAAGGAAGTCCGCCTTGGAGGGCGACATTCCAAACCAAATAGCAGTCAGCGTCACGCCGTTCTTCGTCAAAAACACCTTCATATGCTTGCCGCCGGCAAGCGGGACAATCCGTCCGACGGTCATATCCCGCAAAAGGAACGTCGGTGCCTCATTTGCCACTCCGAACGGCTCAAGGGTGGTCAATTCCTCTGCAAGCTGCATGGTCAGCTGCTCCACCTCGGCTTCGCAGTCTACCTCATACCGCTGTGCAGGCATCTTTCCGCCCAGTTTTTCCTTTGCGTATGCATTGATGCGCGCGCGGAATTCCGGAATCTGTTCGCGCCGGATGGATAACCCGGCGGCAAGTTCATGCCCGCCGTAACGGACAAGCAAATCCGACGAATCCTGCAGAGCCTCCACCAAATTGATTCCCTTGACGCTGCGTCCAGAACCCTTTCCGACATCGTCGGGACTGGTATATCCGCGAGTTGCCCCATCAAATGTAATCATGATGGACGGAAGCCCGTACCGTTCCGTGATGCGCGATGCCACAATTCCGATCACACCCTGATGCCAGTTGTCATTGTCCAAAACAATGACATACCGGTCTTTCGGGTCTTCCTTTTCGATCATTTTGTACGCAGCCTCGGCTATGGTATTCTCCTCCGCCTGGCGCTGCTTATTAACGGTACAAAGCTCCTGTGCAAGTCCGGCTGCTCTCTCGGGATTCGCACAAAGCAGCAATTCCACCGCACGATAGGCATGATCGATTCTTCCCGCCGCATTGATCCGCGGCGCGAGCGCGTAACCGACAAATGACGCATTGACCGTCCGGCGCTCCCGCGCGCCGTTTTGTCCGGCAGACACGGCGTCCATCAGAGCCGCGAGTCCGCACCGTTCGGTATTGGCAATCCGCTCCAAGCCCTTTGAAACGATCAGACGGTTTTCGTCCACCATCGGCATCACATCCGCAATGGTACCGATCGCCACAAGATCACCATAGGTATCAAAAACCGAAGCGACCGCGTCCTCGACCGGTTTTCCCGCCTCCTTATAAAGCATGCTTTCATAGGCGCACAGCAGTTTGAACACCACACCTACACCGGCAAGCTCCGGAAACGGATAGGTGCAATCGGGACGATGCGGGTTCACAACCGCACATGCATCCGGGAGCTGTTCCTGGCACTCATGATGATCGGTGATCACCATGTCCATCTCAAGCGCCCGTGCATAGATGCATTCATCGACGGCGGTGATGCCCGTGTGGTCGGTAATTACGTGATGCCCGTGTCGACGTTAATTACCAATTTGATATCCTGTTCCGACAGCGTCACAAGTGCGGCACGGGAAACACCGTAGCCTTCCTTTGTGCGGCTGGGAATGTAATAATAGACATCCGCTCCCCGTTCGAGCAGGTACAAAAAGAGTACACTGACCGAGGTCACACCGTCCACATCGTAATCACCGTAAATGGCAATTTTCTCCCCCGTTTCAATCGCAGTTCGGATGCGCTCTACCGCTTTATCCATGTCCTTCATCAGGAATGCGTCATGCAGTCCCTCACTCCCTGCCGGCGTAAGAAATGCACGGCAGGCATCCGGCGTTTTGTAACCACGATTATATAAGACCTTAGCGGTAATGGGAGATAAGGAAAGTTGCGCTGAAATTTCCGCAACCGTCGCATCTGCCGCAGCATCTCCCTTCGGATACCTGATTACCCGGACCTTTTCTCTTCTCACATTTTCCATCTCTTTATGCCGTCCCTATCATTTTTCCGTTTTACCGTGCGGCATCCGCTCTGCCTGCCGCACGATCTCTCACTTGTACCAAAAATTATTGTAAATCAGTCGCCAGACCACCGTAGTTTGCCATCAGCGCCGTTGCCGCACGAATGCCGTCAACCGCCGCGCTCGTAATTCCCCCCGCGT
>FR890568.1:0-19588 GCA_000433415.1 Clostridium sp. CAG:448 | reverse complement strand
CGAGGTTCTGGTTTCCGCACCGGTCAGCACTGCCTCCGGCATGGCAAAACCGGGCATTTTCCGATCAAAAGAACGCAAACCGTCCCGTAAGCCGTTGCAAACAAACGCCGGCAGTACATCCTCCAGGTCGCACGGGCGGCAGAATCCACCCATATAGGTCGGCAAAACACGACTCGGCGCCGTCCCAACCGTTCCTCCCAGAAAGTCTCCGACCGTTTGTATCGGTGCGCAAAACGTATTTCCGCCGGCACGGTACGCTGCCCGTTCAACCCTGCGGACAAAGGCAATTGCGTCCGTGATCGGATGACCGGTCTCTCCCGCATAGTCCGTACAGCGCACCGAAACCGCAATTGCAGCATTGGAATTGACGCCGTCCCGCGCCCGTTCGGACATACCGTTTACCACAACGCCACCTTGCTCGGATGCCGCCGCTACAACGCTCCCTCCCGGACACATACAGAAGGTATAGACACCGCGCGGAAGCGTGGTATCCGAAAGGGCATATTCCGCCGCGCCCAGAAGCGGATGCCCTGCGGCATTCCCATAGCACATCCGGTCAATGTCAGCGCGCAGATGCTCAATCCGTACCCCGACCGAAATCGGCTTCTGCTGCATGGAAAAGCCCTTGTTGAGAAGCAGCAAAAAGGTATCACGCGCACTGTTTCCCGGTGCCAAAAACAACGCGCCAGCCCGCAGAGTCCCCTGCGTCGTCGCAACGGAAAATGTCCCGTCCGGATATTCCGTAAAATCATCCATCCGGCACCTGTACCTCACAACGCCGCCGCACCGGACGATTTCTTTGAGTATATTGTCAACAACAAGACGCAAAACATCCGTTCCGATATGCGGCTTTGCCTTTGTCAGAATATCTTCGGGCGCCCCGAACCGGCAGAGCTCCTCCAGAACGTAAGCACATCTTCCGTCATTGATTCTTGTCAGAAGTTTTCCGTCGGAAAAGGTTCCGGCACCACCGGCACCGTACTGAATATTGCATTCCGTATCGAGCACCTGCCGCGTCGAAAACTGACGGACACACTCTGCTCTGTCCGCAACATTGCCGCCGCGGTCAATCAGGACAGGGTGGTACCCTTCCCTCGCAAGCAACAATGCGGCAAACAGCCCCGCAGGTCCCATGCCAACCACCACCGGCGGCGCAGCCAATCTGCCCGTTCCCTTTCGGATTTGCAGCGCGGTTGTTTCCAGTTCGCGGATTCCTTCACGCTCCAAGAACGAAGCATTGCAACGGGTACCCGCCGGTAAAACAGCAATCACGGATGCAACAAAACGAATATCCGTTTTATGCCGTGCATCTACCGATTTCTTGCTGATATGTAAAACCGCACCGCGCACCCCTGCGCGGTACAGCTTTTTCTCTGCCTTCTCCAAAATGGCGGCATCTCCACCCATAAACGGAACCGAAATATTGTTTACAAGCAGACGGATCTCTCTCTCGCATTCATGTACACGCATTGAAGGACCTCAATCGGAAGCTGCCGCGGTGACTTCTACCGCAATGGTGGTTCTGTTCTCCAAAATTGAAACGCCCTTCGGCAATTTGTCCTCCACATCCGCATCACCGACAAGCAAAACCTGCTGTCTGCCGGCTTTATTGATCAACTCAACGGTATATTCGGAAATGTTTTCAAGCAATTTGGGATCTCCGCGCAATGTGACCGTAGTAACATCTCCGACAATGTGTGCATCAAATTTTTTATCGTCATAGACCAACCGGATCGGTACTTTTTTGCTGGTTGTAACCTCCAACGTAATGGTAATATCCGATATCGCAGCCGACTTTCCATCCTCGTCCAAAGGCGTATAGGCAACATCGTTCCCGATCGTAACAATATCACCCGTTTTGCTGTAAAACATCGGCGTGATACCTGTCAGACGAATGGAACCGGTCACCTTATCCGGAGTAACGGTATATGCGGCACGCGCAATATCACGAATCACCATACTGGGACCCGCAATCCGGAAAGAAGAAATATTGCTGACCGGCGCTCCGATCTCATAGGATGCATCCGCAGACATGTAGCCCATCATGATATCAAACGGAACCTCTTTTTCCATATAAACATCCGCAAATACGGTAATTGTGGGGGGATCCGTACTCACACAGGACAGCGAGTTCATTCCGCTCGGCATCGTGACACTGAGCGTTACAGTCTGTCCGCCCGCTTCCTTGATTGCTCCGACATTTGCCACTACATGAAAATCCTCCGCCTTACATCTCCGGATGTCGCGGTTGGTTCCCTTGATTTCAATCCGGACTTTGATATCCTCGTCCGTATTGTAGAGCGACAGATCGTTTTCAAGCAGGGATTCCTTCCCCTCTATGGTCAACGGGACGGTGTAAACCTGTGTCACACTCTCATCGTTGAGATTGTAAATCACAATCCAGATTACAAGCGCAAGAAAGAGGCATAAAAGCAACGGCACAATTTCAACATGAAACCGCTGGCGCTCCAGCACAACCTTTTTCTTTTTACCGTTTGCCCCATCATTCTCCAACTCAAAGTTATACTGACCCACTTGTATCTTCCTCCTCCCGTTCCTCGTTTTCCTCCGGCAGTTCCTCGTTTTCGGCATCATGTGTCTGCTTTTGCACGGAAACCGCGGTGTATGACACCTGTTCCTCTTCTGCTTCATTGCCGCCGTCATGCTTGTCCCCTTCAAATAGCTGTCCCGTCAGGAACAGATACAGATCGTGCCGCAAAGTATCCGCCGTATAATTTCGTTTAATCAGTTTATTGTTCGCCATGGAAATAATTCCCGTTTCTTCCGAAACAATGATGATAACCGCGTCGCTGACCTCGGAGAGTCCCACGCCGGCGCGGTGACGCGTACCGAGATCCTTCACCATATCCTCATTGACGGATAGGGGCAGCTTGCACTTCGCAGCGGCAATACGCATATTCTGAATGATCACAGCACCGTCATGCAACGGAGACTTATTAAAGAAAATATTCCGCAAAAGATAGCTGGAGATTTCAGCATCGATCTTTGTACCGCTGGAAATAAAATCGCGCAGCCCCGTGGTCCGGTCAATCACGATCAAGGCGCCGCAGCATTCACGCGACATGGCACAGCAGGCATCGACAATTTCGTCAACCGCATGCATAATTCTGCTGTTTTCATGAATGCTGTTATTAAATCGCCGCAGATTGACCGAGGTATTTCCCATCTTTTCCAATGCCTCACGCAATTCCGGCTGAAATACGATAAAGAGCGCGATAATGCCGACCGTGAAGAAGTTCTGAAGCAACAACTTCGTTGCCTTCATTTCAAGCAGCGAGCTGGCAAGATACAGGAGAAGGATCATCACGACCCCTACCATCAGCTTTCCGGCACGACGGTTTTTCATGAATTTATAGAGAAAATATAACAATGCAGTCAGAATGAGAATATCCAGAACATCACTGATCGGATTGATATTTTCAAGTGGAAACAGTATGTAATCCCGGATAAATTCCAGGGGATGCTTAAAAAAAGTCACCAGATTTTCCACGCGGATTTCACCTCTCCCTCCATGCGCAAACAGTTGACTTTTATTATAGCACATTTTCCTTCAAATTGCAAAGGAATTATCAGCCTTTTTCCATTATTAACACATTCGTAACAATTCAAATCAGACTCAAATTTACAACAAAAGAACGGACTGCCGCGGTTTCGACCAGACAGTCCGTAATGGCTTATTTCAGTGTTGTTTCTGATTCAGCATCTCATGCTTAATATCCCAAAGTTTCTGAGAAAGATCTACGTAATACGTATGCGGATTGGAGAACCGGCGAACCTCGTCCCACATTCCTTCTATTTCAATACGGCAGTGTTCCCGGATATCGGAAAGCGCCGGCAGATCATACACAAGCGCTCCGTCCTTAAAAATCGGCACAAGAAGCGGCGTTGCGGTAAAATTCTCCAAAACCTTCCGCTTCCATGTGTGCTCCGGATCAAAAATTTCGATCGGCTTTGTGTCGTCTACCTCTTCATCGTAAAGACAAATCAGATCCGCCTCCGCCTTTCCGGTATCGCGTCCGCGGAGTCGATAGACCTTTTTGAAATGCGGTGTCGTGATCTTCCCCACATTTTCGCTGATCTTAATTTTCGGAATAATATTTCCGTTTTCATCCTCGACGGCACACAGCTTATAAACGCCGCCGAACACCGGATCCGTTTTGGAAGTAATCAGCCTCTCGCCCACGCCGAACGAATCCACCTGCGCCCCCTGACGGATCAGCTCGCGGATCAGATACTCGTCAAGCGAATTGGAAATGACAATCTTGCAGTCTGTCCAGCCGGCGTCATCCAGCATTTTCCGCACTTTCACCGTTAGATACGTGATATCGCCGGAGTCAATCCGGATACCGCATTTGGTTATACCCATCGGCTTCAGTACGTCGTTAAAGGCGCGGATTGCATTCGGGATACCGCTTTCGGTCACATTGTAGGTATCCACAAGCAAGGTTGCGTTATGCGGATAAATGCGGCAATAGGTTGCAAATGCCGTATATTCATCGTCAAACATCTGCACCCAGGAGTGTGCCATCGTCCCGGTCGCCGGGACACCGTATACCTCGTCGGTAATCGTGCAGGCTGGTGGCGCGTACATCTGGGGGGTTGTCGCCCCGCCCCCGCCGATATACGCGGCACGTGCGCCCAAAATGGCGGCATCGCCGCCCTGTGCCCGCCGCGAACCGAATTCGGCAATGCTCCGTCCCTTTGCGGCACGCGTCAACCGTGCGGCTTTGGTGGCAATCAATGACTGGTGATTCAGAATCATCAACACATAGGTTTCAATAAACTGTGCCTCAATGGCCCTGGCACGTACCGTCATCAGCGGCTCTCCGGGGAAAACAACCGTCCCCTCCGGAATCGCCCAGATATCCCCCGTAAAACGGAAGGTGCGCAAATAGTCCAGAAATGCAGGAGAAAAACATTTTTTGGATTCCAGATAAGCAATATCATCTTCATCAAAATGGAGATTTTCGATATACCGAACAACCTGCTCCAACCCTGCCACAACAGAGAAACCGCCCCCGTCCGGGTTGTTTCTGTAAAACACGTCAAAATACACGATGCGATCCTTCATTCCGCTCTGGAAATACCCATTTCCCATGGTCAGTTCATAAAAATCGCATAGCATTGTCAAATTCCGCGAAATATCCTTCATCTCGTACCTCTCATTTTTCTGCGGCATCCGCCGCTCCCATATTTTGCCCCTATTATACACGTTCAATCACGGGTTGTCAAGAGAAATCAGGGTGTTTTTCCCCATTCCAGACAATCTGACACCGCATTTGTGCGGAATCAGGCGGCAAAAGCACACTTTTTTTGATTTTCCTATTGACAAATGAGCAGAAGCATGATATACTTGTAAAGCAAAATGCTTTACAGCCAACAAACAGGCAGGCAAAGGGAGTGATTCATTTGTTTGAGAAGAATCTTGGCATGGGGCTTCTCCTGGATTTTTACGGTGATCTTCTCCCCGAAAAACGCCGCACGGTGATGGATTATTACTACAATGACGATCTGTCCCTTGCCGAAATTGCGGATGAAATCGGTATTTCACGCCAGGGTGTGCGGGAGCAAATCAAAAAAACGGAGGAAGAGCTTGCCTTTTACGAAGAAAAGCTGGGGCTTGCCGCCCGCTTTTCCGAGATGGAGATACACATCACCCGCGCGCTTGCACTTTGCAGAGACTGTCAGGCATCGCCTGAATTGACCGAGGAAATCCGTCTTCTGTCCGTCTGTATCAATCAATAACGGTGCCGGGCACAAAAATACAAAACTGGAGGTCGCAGAACCGATGTTTGAAGGACTTGTCGATAAACTGAATAACGCCTTCGGTAAATTCAAAAATAAAGGAAAATTATCCGAGGCAGACGTAAAAGCCGGCATGCGTGAAGTGAAGCTCGCATTGCTGGAAGCGGATGTCAACTTCAAGGTCGTAAAAGACTTTATCAGAAACGTATCAGACCGCGCAGTCGGCGCGGAAGTTATGGAATCTTTGCTCCCTGCACAACAGGTCATCAAGATCGTCCACGAGGAATTGATCAAACTGATGGGAACCACGCAGGCAAAGCTGAATATCTCCCCCACCCCGCCCACCGTAATTATGATGGTCGGTCTGCAGGGCGCAGGTAAAACAACACATGCCGCAAAATTGGCGGGCATGTACAAAAAGCAAGGAAAACGCCCTTTGTTGGTTGCGTGCGACATCTACCGCCCCGCCGCCATCAAACAGTTGGAGGTGCTCGGAGAAAAACTGGATATTCCGGTTTTCCAGATGGGTGACAAAACGGATCCCGTAAAGATCGCAGAAGAAGGCATTCGCTATGCGATACGCAACAACAATGACATGGTGTTCATTGATACCGCAGGTCGTCTGCAGATTGACGAAGTGCTGATGGAGGAATTGCGCCGGATCAAAGAAGCTGTCAAGCCCAGCGAAATTCTTCTGACCATTGACGCCATGATCGGTCAGGAATCCGTCAACGTGGCACAGACATTCAACGACTTGCTGGATGTCACCGGTATCATCCTGACAAAGCTGGACGGCGATACCCGTGGCGGCGCCGCGCTTTCCGTTCGGTATGTGACCGGGAAACCGATCAAGTTTATCGGTGTCGGTGAAAAAATCGATGCAATCGAGCCCTTTTATCCGGATCGTATGGCAAGTCGGATTCTCGGCATGGGCGACGTGCTGACGCTGATTGATAAAGCGCAACAGCAATTTGACGAAAAAAAGGCAGCTGAACTGGAGCAAAAAATCCGTCAGCAGACCTTCACTTTGGACGACTACTTAGATCAATTCCAGCAGCTCAAAAAAATGGGAGATCTCAATCAGCTGATCGGCATGATCCCCGGAGTCAAGCCCGGCGCTCTGAAAGATGCCAAATTGGACGAGAAAATGATGGCAAGACAGGAAGCCATTATCAAATCCATGACACAAAAGGAACGCGAAAAACCGGACATTCTCAATGCTTCCAGAAAAAAGCGTGTTGCGGCAGGAAGCGGCACTTCGGTTGAGGACGTCAACCGGCTGCTGAAACAATTTGATCAGATCCGCACCATGATGAAGCAATTTGCCGCAGGCGGGAAGAAAGGCAAAATGCCGTTCGGCAAAATGAAACTGCCCCGCTGATCCCCTTCCCTTACGTTAAAATTCCGTACCTTTTATAGTGCTGACGGATTTTTATACACAAAATATCACCACCAAATGAATTCGGAGGAAAAAAACAATGGTTAAAATCAGACTCAGAAGAGTTGGTCAGAAAAAAGCACCGGCTTACCGTGTTGTCGTTTCGGATGCCCGTTCTCCCAGAGACGGTCGTTTTATCGAGGAAATCGGTTACTACGATCCGCTGACCAATCCCGCAACCGTCAAAATTGACGCGGAAAAGGCAAAGCAGTGGCTGAACAACGGTGCACAGCCCACCGAAACCGTCAAGGCATTGCTTAAGAAGTCCGGTATCGTTGACTGATCCGGTACACGGAGTTAAAACATGGCAGATCTGAAAAAAACACTGGAGGACATTGCCTCCTCTATTGTCGATCATCCGGACAAAGTCAATGTTGCCTATGAAGAAACCGATGACACCATTACCCTGACACTCAATGTCGACCCTGACGATATGGGTATGGTCATCGGCAGACACGGTCGTATTGCAAAGGCAATCCGCACCCTTATGAAGGCCGCGGCTGCCAACACCAGCAAAAAGATCAATGTCGATATCAGATAATCTGGCTGTTCCCTTTTTTGGAGACGGAGAGCCGGACGTTTCTGACCAACAGACTTTGCCGCAGTCGCTGACTGCGGCAAAGCAAAAAACCGACGGAAAAAACCGCCGGTTTTTCTTTGCTTCTTTGTTTCTTAGGAAACAAGCTTATTCAGCCGTCTCGTCTGCCTTCTCAACGGGAATTGCTTCGTCAGCAACGCCATCTCCGTCATTGTCGACCAAAATGGTATCTGCTTCGCCGTCTCCGGTCGTGTCAACAGCCGCAACAACCTTCTTCTTTGCGAAGAGCTTCTTGAAAGTCGCCAACGCAGCAGCCGCAACGGTCAAAGCACCGACGATCATCAGAATGATTGCAAGCGGAGAAACCTTCTTCTTCTTTTTCTTCTTCAGAAAATCAAAGCACATGATTCATACCTCCGATAAAAATTAGTAATTCAGATAATCTCATTACCCTTGTCCATGAGTATACAGCACACGCATGAACAGAGCGTGAATAAAGCGTTAATTCAGGGTGATTTTATTCCAAAGTCAACAAAATTCTCCCAAAAAACAGTTTCTTCGATTGCCGCGTAAATTGCGGCAATCGAAACAGAAACCGTCGGGCAAGTACAGAATCACTCAGCGTAAACGCTGACCTGTTTCTTGTCCTTCGTCTTATGCTCAAACTTGACCTTACCCTCAATCAGAGCAAACAGCGTATCATCCGAACCGATACCGACATTCTTGCCGGGGTGGATCGCTGTGCCTCTCTGTCTGACGATAATGTTGCCGGCAAGAACGTGTGCACCGTCTGCTTTCTTCACGCCAAGGCGCTTGGATTCGCTGTCACGACCGTTCTTGGTAGAACCGACACCCTTCTTGTGAGCGAAGAACTGTAAACTGAGTCTTAACATCATTTACCTCCGTATTCATTGCCGTTATGTCGCCAAAGCAAACATAACATTTGGGTTTCGTTGTGTGTGGATGAATTGTTTTCCGGCAGGTTCAGTAGGGCCTGTCCTCAATTGCAAGATCTAGATAATCGTAATATTCCTCCAGCATATCCTCCAACTGCTTGTAGTAGCCGAGAAACATTCCCGAAACAGCATAACGCTTCAACTCATCGTCCTCATATTCGGGCAATGCCGCCTTTGCCTTTACGCGGATATCGGTCGTTTTTTCATCAATCTCGTAATCAACATCGGAATCAAAGGCAACCTCAATGGTATTGATGATCAGCATGGTCATCGCCGAGAGTGCCGCACAAAGCACGTCATCTCCCTCTTCTCCATATCCTGTGTGCCCCTGCTCTTCAAAGCCGTAGTAAAACCCGTCGCTCCGAAAAAAAACGATTTTTGTCATAGACCTCTCTGCCTGACAATCAGCCCTTGATGCTGACGATCTGGACCTTTGTAAACGGCTGTCTGTGACCGATCTTTTTCTTTTCGTTCTTCTTGGACTTGTACTTCATGACATAGATCTTCTTCTGTTTTCCGTTTTCCAGCACCTTAGCGACCACTTGTGCACCTGCAACATAGGGATCGCCCGTGGTAATGCCGTTCTCGCCCAACAGAGCAACAACCTTGTCAAAGGTGTACTCGCCGCCTTTGTCAACACCCAACTTCTCAACAGAGATGATGTCGTTCTCGCTTACCTTGTACTGCTTTCCGCCCGTTTCAATCACTGCAAACATGGAAAAGCACCTCACTTTCGCATAGACTCGCTAAGACCGGTGGCACAAAAAATAATCGCGCACTTACAACCGGCACTTATGCGGCACATTATTGTAACATATTCCCCTTCCCTTGTCAATAGGATTTCCGACTTTTTTTCAAAAAAGTGCGAAAAGCACTTGCATTTTTTACTAATGCGTGCTATAATACGGATATTGATGATACAATGTGTTTCCGTAGCTCAGCTGGATAGAGCGATCGCCTCCTAAGCGATAGGTCGGGTGTTCGAATCACCTCGGGAACGCCAAACTGCGTGAACTTCGTTCTCGCCGCCGTAAGCCGTTTTTTGATGGCTTACGGCATTGTTTTTTCTCTCACACCCGTCAAATTGGAAGGAATCAAACTGATCCACGGACTGGCAAAACTAAATTTGAGTTTTTGCCAGTCCCTTTCTGACGGGCTTGTTTTTATGCATTCGGAAGTGCATGATACTGTTTTTTCATTATTTTCTAACCATCACCGGCAGGCTCATCATCAATGCTGTTAATGGATCAGAAATATAAGGCATATTACCGTGTAATTCCGATGGTGCAATTTGCGCTACGTGGATTGCGCGGTGATGCCTTAAATTTTTCGTATGCAAAGCCCGTTACAGAATCATCCATCTTAACGTTAGGAGCTTCGGTAACAGTTCCTTCGTAGGCACTTCGAGCAGCCAAATAGAATATATACTGTGCTACCGATCTTGATTGTTAACAGCAAAAGGTTGAAACAAAGATGTACTTGTGGTACAATAAAGTGGTAAATCAGCGTTCACGGAGGTCGCAATGGAACTGGTCGTAAAACATTTTTCGAGGCTAAGCGCGGAAGAGTTGTTTGAAATATATAAGCTGCGCGTTTCGGTCTTTGTCGTAGAGCAAAAATGTCCATATCAGGAGGTAGACGACGCGGACTGTGTCGCCTACCATATCTGGCTTAAAGATGAGGACGGTATCAAAGCTTACGCAAGAGTACTTCCGCCCGGTGTGACATTCTCGACCGCGTCGATCGGTCGTGTGATAGCGGTCAAGCGTCACTGCGGATTGGGCAGCAAAATTGTAGCGGCGGCAATCCGCGTTGCCGAAACAGAGCTACACGCAGAGGAAATTACCATTGAAGCACAGGTCCATGCCCGCTCGCTGTATGAAAAGTTAGGTTTCCGGCAAACCTCCGAAGAATTCTTGGAGGACGGGATTCCGCATATGCAAATGCAGAGAAAACAGCAGCTTTCTGACTGTGCCGAAAACGATTGAGGGCATAAAAGCATATACGCAAGGAAGAAGATACAATGTTCAGATCCATACGCAAGAAAAAGAATAAAGTACACATTTATATCGCTGTGTGAAAACAGACGAATATCCGGAGTAAAAACAATGATTGATAAAATGCTGATCCGTGGAGCAAAAGTCCACAACCTCAAAAACATAGATGTCGATATTCCGCTCGGAAAGATCGTCGGAATTGCCGGCGTGTCCGGTTCAGGAAAATCCTCGCTTGCACTGGGGGTACTTTACGCCGAGGGCTCGCGCCGTTATCTTGAAGCCCTCTCGACCTATACCCGCCGGAGAATGACGCAGGCATCCAAGGCTGCCGTTGACGAGGTACTGTATGTTCCCGCCGCGCTCGCGCTCCACCAACGTCCCGGCGTTCCGGGCATCCGAAGCACCTTCGGCACGGGAACGGAACTCTTAAACAGTCTGCGCTTGATGTATTCCCGCCTTGCCAATCACCGCTGCCCAAACGGGCACTATCTCGCACCGTCACTTGCTGTTGCGGCAGGAAAGGCGCTTGTCTGTCCCGAATGCGGCGCGCATTTTTACGCGCCGTCTGCCGAGGAACTTGCTTTTAATTCGCAGGGTGCGTGCAAGACCTGCGGCGGTACAGGAACCGTCCGCACGGTCGATATGGATTCTCTCGTTCCCGACGATTCGCTGACCATTGACGAGGGTGCAGTCGCCCCGTGGAACAGCCTGATGTGGTCGCTGATGACCGATGTGTGCCGGGAAATGGGCGTGCGCACGGATGTGCCGTTCCGCGATTTGACTGTGCGCGAAAAGGAAATCGTTTATCACGGTCCCGCCGAGAAAAAGCACATTTTCTATCACGCAAAGGGTTCCAATCAGGCAGGAGAACTTGATTTTACTTACTATAATGCCGTTTACACCGTGGAAAATGCGCTCGCGAAAGTCAAGGACGAGAGCGGCATGAAGCGGGTGGAGAAATTTCTGAAAGAAGAAGTCTGCCCGGGCTGTCACGGCACGCGCCTGTCCGATGCGGCACGCGCACCGAGGTTGCGCGGAATTTCGCTTGACGAAGCTTGCACCATAACGCTGTCTGAACTGGTGGAATGGGTGCATGGCGTACCGGACAGTCTGCCGGAGGAAATGCGCCCGATGGCGGCAAGCATCTGCGAAGCGTTTGATAGTACGGCAAAACGGCTGATGGATCTGGGGCTTGGCTACCTGACCCTTGACCGCTCCGCTGCGACACTTTCCACCGGTGAGCGTCAGCGCATGCAGCTTGCCCGTGCCGTGCGCAACCGCACGACGGGCGTTCTCTATGTGCTGGACGAACCTTCCATTGGATTGCACCCATCAAACATTGTCGGGCTGACCGGGGTCATGCACGACCTTGTTGCCGATGGCAACTCCGTGATTCTGGTCGATCATGACACGCAGATTCTGAAAGAAGCCGATTGGATGATTGAAATGGGGCCCGAAGCGGGGGCAAATGGCGGTCATGTCATTGCCCAAGGGTCAATTCCCGCCGTTGAAGAAAATTCCGCATCGCAGATCGGACCGTTTCTGTCCGGGAAAGCCGAAACGATTATGCGTCAGCGCATTGGGCATGACAGAATTTTTGAAAACGGCACAATACATCTTTCCACTTCTCAAATCCACACCGTCAAGCCGCTCAAAGTCGATATTCCGAAAGGACGGCTGACCGTTGTCACGGGCGTATCGGGGTCGGGCAAAACGACCATGGTTCTGGAAAGTCTTGTTCCAGCACTGGAAGCAAGCATTGCAGGAGCGACACTACCTGCGCACATTCGTGAAATACGTGCCGACGGGATTGCGCATGTCAAGCTGATTGATGCAACGCCCATCGGAATCAATGTCCGTTCCACAGTTGCCACCTATGCGGGGATACATGATGAACTGCGCAAGCTCTACGCCAAGTCACCCGACGCAAAGGAAAAGGGTTATAAGGCAAGCGATTTTTCCTACAACACCGGCTCTCTGCGCTGCCCCAGCTGTGACGGCACGGGCGTTGTGAGCCTTGATGTGCAGTTTCTTCCGGATGTGGACATTCCCTGCCCCGATTGCCGCGGCTCACGCTATGCAAAAGCGGCTTACGAGGTCAAACTCACAAATAAAGTCGGGGGAAGCATTTCGCTCCCCGAACTGATGGATATGGATGTGAACTCCGCGATTGATTTTTGCCGGGATATGAAAACCGTCAGCCAAAGACTGAATATCCTGCAACAGCTCGGTCTTGGGTATCTGACACTCGGTGAAGAAACACCGGGTCTTTCGGGCGGTGAGGCACAGCGGCTCAAATTGGCGAGCGAGATCGGAAAAACGCAGGAGGATTCTGTATTTGTGTTTGATGAACCTTCCATCGGTCTGCATCCGCTTGACGTGCAGGTGCTGCTCGGCGTTTTTCAGGCACTTCTCGATAACGGCGCAACAGTCATTGTGATTGAACACGATCTCGATGTCATCCGCAATGCCGATTATGTGATCGACATGGGACCTGGCGGCGGAGACGCCGGGGGACGGATTGTAGCAAACGGAACGCCCGATCAAATCAGGAAAAACGAAAACAGCATAACCGGAAAATATCTGTAACATTGTCATCAAAGCCGGGCATTTCGGCGGCACTGTCCCCGATTAGGTCTGTGGGAGTATCCCCCCATGCATCCGAGAATTTCCCGCAGAGGAATCAGCAGTTCCCTTGCGGTTGTCCCTTCAGCCCGATCGACGCGGTCTTTTTCAGAAATTGCCGGTAAAACACAACACCCACAATGCTCGTCAGGACCTCCGTGACGGGAAATGTCATCCAAAACCAATTGAGTCCGAACCGGGAGAATAAATATCCGATCGGCACAAACAGGACAACTGTCCGGTTGACGGTCAGCGCAGAGCTTTTCAGACTGGACCAACCGCCTGGAAAAACACCGGGAATATCAGCGAGGTGACCATCGGCAAGAAACTGATACCGACAAAGCGGAAACCGATCCTGCCGATTTCTATGACCTGTGAGTCCTTTCTAAAGACCCGCAGCATCTGCGTCGGAAGAGTGAGAAAGCACAGCGTCCCGAGCGCCATCAGGGCAAGCCCGAACAGAACGGAAACCGAAAGCGTTTTCCTGCAACGACCGATATTCCGCGCAGCGTAATTATAGCTGATAATCGGAACCATGCAGGTCTGCATTGCACCAAGCGGAATAAAGAAAAACGTCTGCCATTTGTAATACAGTCCAAGCGCCGTAACCGCCTGGTCACAGAAGGTTGCGAGAATCAGATTGAGTCCCAATATGTAAAACGTATATGCGGACTGCATCAGCATATTGGGAATACCAAGGCGGAAAATCCCCGCTATATGGTGAGGATAAAGCCTGATTGGCGGCGTCTTACGGAATCCTCTCTTCATGACCACCAACGCCGCTACGATTTGTCCCGCCACGGTCGCGACAGCCGCACCGGCAATTCCCATTTCAGGCAACCCGAACAAACCGAAAATCAGAAGCGGATCCGGAATGATATTCGTCACCGCACCGAGAATCTGAGCGAACATGGGCGTTTTCATATTCCCGTTCGATTGCAGAATCTTTGTCCAGATACTTTCTAGGAACAGCCCGAAACTGAACACGCAGACAATTCTGCCGTATGTAATAACATCGCTGATAACTTCTTCGGAACTGCTTGACATCCGTGCGTAAAACGGCATAATCAGATAGCAGACCACGGCAAACAGAAATCAAAGCACCACGGCAAGCGGCGTGCCAACCCCTGCATATTCGTCAGCCTCTTTCCGTTTTCCGACGCCGAGCTTCGATGCCATGACAGTATTGATTCCCACACCGGTTCCGACGACGAACGCGATCATCAAAAGCTGTATCGGGTAGATAATGGACAGAGCCGTCAATCCGGCATCCGAATACCTGCCCACAAAAAAGCTGTCCGCAATGTTGTAAAGCGCCTGTATCAGTTGCGCAAGCATCACCGGCGGCGCAAGCCGGATCAGAATCCTGCCGATTTTTTCCGTTCCGAACAAATCCGTCTGTTCCATGGTTACTCCCCCTTTTCTTCCAGCGCTGTGCAAAGAGCCGCATCAAATTCAAAAAGCAAACCTGTCAGCGTACCGAGTTTTTCTTTTCCCAAAAGCTCCAGTGCACGGGCTTCAACCGTATCAAGAGATTTCAGAAAATCCGCCGCATATTCCCTGCCCTTTGCCGAAAGCACAAATGCTTTTTCACGACCTCTGCTGTGTTTCTCGTCATACTCCAGTACACCACGCTCCCGCATGGCGGAGATGACATTGTGGATCGTTTGTTTGGGCAGAATATAGCTCTCGCAGACCTGCTTTTGCGTACAGTACCCATATTCCCGAATTGTATAAAGCACAAGCATTTCATGATAACTGACACCGTGCCCGCTTGCCCACGAGGAATAAACGCCTCTGCATTTAATAATCCCCCGGTTTAAGCTGTTTATCATAATCAATGATTCTTTTTCCATTGCATCCTCCAAGTCCCAAACGGGACCAATAAAGTATATGCCAATATCATTGCTTTGTCAAGAGGTTCAGAGAAAAAACGACTTTACACCAATTCGGAAAACAAAAATACCGGCACCTGCATTTACGGTACCGGTATTTTACTTTTTCAATTCGTTTGTAGACTGTCAATCAAATCACTCTGTTTCCTTACACGCCTCCAGGGTATTCCGCATCAGCATGGCGACCGTCATAGGTCCGACGCCGCCCGGCACCGGTGTGATGTAGGATGCAATCGGTTCAACCGCGGCAAAATCAACATCCCCGCATAGCTTTCCCTGCGCGTTGCGATTCATGCCGACATCAATCACCACCGCGCCCGGCTTGACCATGTCTGCTCCGACAAATCCCGCACGCCCGACTGCGCTGACAAGAATATCAGCCTCCCGGCAGATTGCGGCAATCTCTTTTGTATGGCTGTGGCAGACTGTCACGGTACCGTTTGCATGCAGCAACAGCATTGCCATCGGCTTTCCCACAATATCAGAGCGACCGATCACCACGCACCGTTTCCCGTCCACCGAAATATGGTAGCGGCGCAAAAGCTCCATCACCCCCGCAGGCGTGCACGGCAAAAAGCGATAATCGCCGATCATAATACGCCCGACATTGTACGGATGAAAGGCATCCACGTCCTTGTCCGGTCGGATACGCAATAAAACACGGTGTGCGTCAAGATGCGCCGGCAACGGAAGCTGCAACAAAATTCCGTTTACGGACACATCCGCATTCAGTTCATCTATCAGCGCCTCCAGTTCTTCCTGTGACGCATCCGCCGGAAGCAGGCATACGCGCGAATCAATACCGCACTCTACGCAGGCATTCTTTTTGTTACGCACATACACCGCCGAAGCGGGATTATCCCCTACCAAAACAACCGCCAGTCCCGGCACCCTGTTGCTTTTCTCACGCATGACAGCGACCTCTGCCGCAACTTCCGCGCGAATCTGTGCGGCGATTGCCTTTCCGTCAATCCGTATCCCCATTTTCAATTCCCTCACTTTCTCCGTCTGCCAACGGTTCAACAACCGTCAACTGCATATTTTCCTGCAGGCACTCCCGATCCAAGAGCGCGTTCGCATCAGAAACCGTCACCCGCTCAATCATATCAAGACTTTCAAACAACCCGATTCCGTCAACAGCGGCAGAAAACAGCATGCTTGCCACATCCTCCGTTGAATCAAACGCGGTAACAAAGTCAGCGTACATCACACGGCGCGCCCGTTCAAAATCCTCTTTTGAGATGCCGTTTTTCCGCACGTTCTCCAAATAGGCGCAAAAGCGTTGATAAACCTCCAAAACACAGTCGCTCTCGCCGGACACCGCCAGATAGGAAAGGTCCCGCAGAACGGTTGAACCGTAAGAAAATCCCGGACGGATCAGCCCTTCCTCCAACAGTCCCGAGTAAAAGGTTCCCGCCCTGCTGAAAAGCGCCTCTGCAACCACCGAAAGCACGGTATCCCGATACAGCAGCCGACGTCTGCCGGCAAATGCCGCCGGAACGGACGCACGGTCCGCGTCCGGCAAACGGAGGGCAAAATTGAAGATCGGCTTTGCAACCGGCATCCGGATAGACACATCCGAAAGATGCCGATTCGGTTTTGTCGCGGACAGGCGCACCGGGCGCTCCCGCTTGGGCGTGTGCGCCGGCATACAGCGGTCTGCCACCTTGCAGACCTCTTCCGGCGTCACATCTCCGCACACGCACAAAATCAGTTCGTCCGGTCTGTAAAATGCGTCATACGTATCACAAAGGATCTCCGGCGTAATCCGACCGATGGAGGCAAGCGTCCCGCAAATGTCCTCGCGTATCGCCCCTTCGGCGTAAAGCCCGCGCAATTGTGCGGCATACCCCTGCTCATATGGATCATCCAGGCTCATCCGGATCTCCTCTGCAATAATCGGTCGCTCTGCATCTACCGCCTCTGCCGGAAAATACGGCTCCGTGACAAAACGGAGCAATTTTTCCAGACAATCGTCAAACTGCGTTGCCGTGGAAAAGAGATATGCGGTTTTATCATACCCGGTAAATGCATTGACATCGGCGCCGCATGCCGCAAAATCCGCTGTCGCGTCACGCCCGTCCGGATTCCCGAACATCCGGTGCTCCAGATAGTGTGCTACCCCGAATGGCAGGTGCACGGTCTTTCCGGAAAGACAATAGTCCGTATCCAGCGCACCGAAACCAACCCCGAGCATCGCATAGGCAGTCTTCATGGGTTTGCGACACAAAAGAATCCGCATGCCGCTGTCGTGCCAGATATCCGTATAAGACTCCCCGAGTTGATCGTTACAGTATGTGTGTCCATCACACTTCGTCATCGACATATGCCTCCGTTTCCTCCTGGTCCTCCGTTTCCTCTTCCGACTCCTGCGTCCCCCGCAAGAAGAACACCGTATCCTCTGCCAGTGCCGATGCCACCCACATCACGGCATCTCTGTCCACCGCCGCAACGGAAAATCGAAAAGGTGCAACACCTATGGGCAAACCGTCCAAAAGCCGTGTGTAAATGAACGCCTCTTTTGCGCCCGGACTATCCTCCAGCTGCATCAGGGAATTATCCACTGACTGCTTTGCCGCCGCCAATTCCTCATCGGTAAAACGACCTTCCGCAATCGCGCGTATTTCGTCGCCAATCGCCCGCCGCACCGCTTCATATGCCTGTGCGCGGATGCCGCAGGAAACAAACAGCGCCGCCTCTTTACAATCAATCGCCGAACCAATGGAATAACACAGCCCCATCTGTTCCCTGACACGCAAAAACAGGCGGTTGGTTCCCATCACCCCCAGCATTTCGTTCAAAAGGAGAAACGCCTCATAATCACATCCCCCCATCACGCAAGACAAAGGCGCCCGATAACCGATCGAGAGCACGCTCTGCGTCACCGGAAGCGCTTCTTCTGCACACTGTACCGGGCGAATTCCGCGCTCCGTTCGCACAGGAAGGGATATCTCGCAACGGTCGCATAACCGACCGAAAACCTCTGTAAGACGCCGGCGCACCGCCTCCTCCGCCTCACGTCCGGTATAGAAGAAGGAAATACAGGCGTCACGCAGCAGCACTTCCCTTCGTACCGTCAGCTCCTCGGGCGTCACGGAAAGAACCGTTTCATCCGACCAGAGCAAAGAAGGGTCGTTGGGTTCCCCCGCAAAAAAGAGCTCCCTGCAACGGGTGTCCGCATAAGTGCGGGTGTCGTTCCTACGCGCGCGGATGGAGTCAACCAGATCCTGTTTTTCCCGTGCGACCGTCCCGCGCAGAAGCGTTCCGTCCGCCTCACGTTTCGGGTGTAAAAGAAGCTGCGCAAGCACTTCGGCAACCCCTGCGGCGGTATCCGTGGCATCCGGCAAAAAATCCGGTTCGATATACTCCGCCGTAAAACCGAGAACCTGCCTGTCACCGTCCATAAAATGACGGCAGGAAAGCGTTGCGGCGTACAGATCATCCAAACGCCGGTTGATCGCCGCCAAATTTTCATAGACCTCCGTGCCGCGACGCGCGCACAGCAACAGGAGGAGATTTTCCACCATCTCCCTGCCGTTTGCCGGCACAGCCAGTAGCAGCGAAAGTCGCGCCGTCTTGAATTTATCCACAGAAAACACCCGCACACCACCGGGGCTTGTCCTGATTTCTTCCATATTCTGTCCTTCTTAGGTAATGAGGTAAATAGTTTAGTAATCAAACGAAAATGACCTGGCGGCAAATCTACACTGCGTATCCGCCATCGACGCCCAAAATCTGTCCGGTAATAAACGACGCACGATCCGAGGAAAGAAAACATACCGCCGCCGCGACTTCCTCAGGCATTCCGATGCGGCACAGGGGCGTCTCGTCCGCGAGCGCCGCACGTGTCGCCGGATCAAGAGAAGCATTCATGTCGGTATCTATCACACCCGGTTCAACACAGTTGACGCGGATTCCGCTTGGACCCAATTCCTTTGCCAGCGCCATGGTCAAGCCGCGCAATGCCGCCTTGGAGGCAGAATATGCCACCTCACAGGAAGCGCCCGTTTTGCCCCACATGGACCCGATGTACAGAATCGCCCCGGTCTTTTGCGAAATCATGCGCTTTGCCGCCTCACGCGAGAGCATGGCTGCAGCGTCCAGATTGACCGCCATAAGGGCACGCCACTGCGTATCGGTCATGTCCGTAAACAGTCCGATCATAGAGACCCCTGCATTACAAACCAGCACATCTATGCTGCCCAACGCCTCCATTGCCTCCGAAAACCCGCACCGCACGTCACCGGGATCGCTCAGCTCACAGCAAATTGCTTTTGCGCCGGTTTCGGACGCCACCGCATCCGCCGCCTTCGTATCGGCATGGTAAAAGAATGCAACCCTTGCCCCTTCCGATGCAAACGCACGCACGCAGG
>FR890567.1:26790-29928 GCA_000433415.1 Clostridium sp. CAG:448 | reverse complement strand
GTAGCGACCTGTTACGGGGTCGAGGGTTAGGGTCAGCTTGCCGTCTTTGAGGGCATAGGCGCCGTTTTCCTCTGTCAGAGGTTCAAAGTCGCTGTCGCAAAGCCGGTAGGCACCGTTTCGGTAGTTGAGAAAATAATTCTGTTTGCTGTCATAGAGCGAAACGGAACGGGAGAATCCGAAGGAGCCGGAGGTGTTGTTGACCACGATGGACTGAATGATACGGGAGGCATCGGCAATTGCCGTGGAGGAGGACTGGTCATAGGTCAGCTGCTTGTACATCATGATGCGCTGAGAAGCGCCCACAACCTCGCCGTCCTCGGTATCCACCACCGCATAGATCTGATGCGAGCCTGTCTTTTCGTCGACGGAAACCTGGGTGTCAATTGCCGTGATATAGTATCCGTCCGAGTTTTGCGGCATCAGTGCGCCGTCTCCGTCATACAGACAGTAGACTTTTTTCTCGTTTTTCTTGATATAGTACCGTGTCCCGTCGGTGTCGTCAAAGACGTAGATACTGACGATATACTGTACGACGAAATAGGCGGCAATCAGAAGCGCAACGGCAACCAGGAGAATCAGAATGGCAAGCTTCTGCCTGCGCAAAAGGGATTTCTTCCCGGATTTGCGCCCGGCGGCGGATTGTTTTTTGGTGTAGTGTGCATACAGAATGACGTTGTCCGTAAAGGTGGGAATGTCCTCCGGCGAGATCTTTCTGCCGCCCTTGGGGGCAGTGTACCAGCCGTCAAAGGTGTAGCCGTCCAAAGACGCCCCCGGCATTTTACGGAGGGGTTGCGACGGGCTGACGTCGACGGAGCGGAACTCCGCCGATCCCTTGCCCGGATCGAACACCAGATTGATCAGAGATTCATTTTGTTGGCTCATCAGAGATATTTCCTCCTGACAGTTACGATAATTCCGGCGACGGCAGTGATCAGCATGGGAAGAAGCGTCAGCCATACGGTTACGCTCTGCGCGCCGTTCGTGTCATACAGGTCTTCATCCATTTCGGTGATATAGAATGCTTTGAAGCCAAGGTTGACCGGAACGATTTCTTTGCTCATGGTCCGCAGTGTAGAGAGCATCAGGTCCGTGTTGCCATAGGAAGCGGCACCCAGAACCTCATCGGAAACGGCATCCAGGGAGGCGACGGCACACACATAGGACGCATCCTGTACCGAGGTATAGTTGTCTTCCTGAATGCTTCTGCTCTCACTTGTGACGGTAATCAGGCGGAAGGCGCCGTCACTTTCCGCACGTGCCACTTCCTTGCCGTCCGCTTCCGCCACCGCGGCGGTGCCGGAGGTAAACAGGTCAAAGAAGTACCGGTAAACGCCGTTGCTGCTGTAGGAATAGAAAACATACTGCGGGGTATCGTCCGCAGAGGAGGTGGTGGTTCCCAGAATGGAATCGGAGGCCTGCGTGTCCTTCTGCGAGTAGGTCAACTGATAGGACGGGGAAGGCAGGATTGCGGTTGCGTTGCGGAAGATTACCTTCGCGGGGTAGGAAACATTGCGCATATCCTCGGTCATGCTTCCGCCCATGCCGGTTGTAACGTAGGAACCGATCAGGGTGTAGCCGTCTTCATCCAGGCATTGCTTGGGGTCGCGGATACGGTAATTCTCGGTATCTCCGGCAAGGTCGGTGACGCGGGCAACCGAAATGCCCCACTCTTCCATGTAGCTGTCCAGATTGGAGAGCGCGGGGGTGTCGGCATCGTAGAAGATCATGAAGGAATACGCGCGGTCCAGATAGCGGTCCAGCTTTTCGATTTCCGATACCGGATTTTCCGGGTCATATTCCGGGGAGCCGAAGGCGATAAAATCGCTCTTGGGACCGTAGGTGATGATCATCCGGCAGTTCTCCGGAATCTCTTCATGGAACAGATCCAGCATCTGGATTTCATAGCCGGCGGACTCGATCAGCCGGCGGAATTCGGTGCCGATTTCTGCCTCTCCGTGATTGGTGGTGATGCAGCAGATCGGCGCCTCGGCTTTGGTCACTGCCAGAATGGAAGAAACAAATTTCTTTTCGCCGTTGTATGCCCAGGGATCCGAGGCTTCATCGTTGGCAGTATACATGGCGCGGGGGGAGAAAATACGGAACTCGGAGCCGAATTCCACAATCACGTTGGTAGAATAAATGGACGAGGTGGAGGTTGCCTTGTATTTTTGCACGGCAGAGGGATTTTTTGTGATGTTGATATACCGGACGTCGATATATGCCGGGAATGCCTTTTTGAGGCAGAGCGCGGTGTAGTGAATATACCGCATGGTGTCGGAATTGTCGATCAGATCGGGGTCTGCGCAGAAGATCAGATTGATTTTCAGTGCTTCCTCTCCGCGTGCCGCACGGTCGCGGTTGACGGCATCCACCTTGGCGGGAACGCTTTCGCGGATCATTTCCTTGCAGTCCTCGGAGAGGGTGTAGAAGGTATTTCCGGTGGAGAGATAGCGGACAATGTACTGACCGTTGTCGTCTCTGACCCGGTTGCCGTTGTCGTCCAATGCGTAGTCCGCCTTTTTGTACCGTTCGTTGGTCATGTCCAGATACCACAGATTTTCCTTTGCAAGATAGGAAAACAGGATATTGATCAGAACAATTGCGGCAACAACGGCAACGGTCAGCAGAATGCTAAAGCGTTTACCCAGGCGGAAGCCTGTTTTGCTGTTTTCAGTTTGGTTCATCATGAGTTTTTCCTCCTGACCAGAATGATTACGCCGGTTCCGCAGATCAGAAGTGTGGGAACAATGGAAAGAATCAGCGTCAGGGTGGTGGATGCGGATGTGGTGATGGAATCGATGGTGGTATCGTCAAAGGGCTTGGTGTTCAGACGTGTCGGAATATCCGCCTTGCCCGTGGAGCGGATTGCGGAAAGCAGAATGGAGGAGTTCCCCAGGACGGCGGACTGCAATGCGTCCTCTGCGGCAAATCCGACGGAGGAGCAGGCAAACAGGTAGGCGTCATTTTCTCCTTTTGTCACGGTCATCAGGTTAAAACGCCCGCGTGCAGCCGCCTTCCCGCCTTCAAACGATTCCGCATTGGCGCTGGTGGTCAGCATGACCGACGCGGTGCGTCCTGCGGACGCGTTCACATAATTTCCTTTTCCGTCGCTGTGATAATCCGCGGTGATGTCAATGC
>FR890567.1:22492-26712 GCA_000433415.1 Clostridium sp. CAG:448 | reverse complement strand
TATCCGCCCCCAACCCCTCGGTGGTGTAGCTTCCTAAGAGGGTATAACCGTCAGTCGAAGTCGAACGGGTCATATCACGGATGTTGGCGCAGTATTCGACCCCTTCCTCACCGTTGTAGTGGTGACGGTAGGCGATTCCCCATTCGGCGAGAAACGATTCCAGGTTCGGACGTGCGCCGCTCACAAAGGTGTCCGCGCCCGCAAAAACCATCATTTTGCCGCCGTTCTGCATATAGGTTCTCAGTTTTTCCACTTCGTTCAGGGAAGAAACGCTGTCGGCGGAGGTCAGATCCTGCGTGGGGTTGTAAATGACCAGCATGCCGCAATCCTCCGGAATGCTGAAATTCAGCAGATCCAGATAATTGATCCCGTATCCGGCATCGGCAACAATGCGCAGCAGTTCAATGTCCTGCAGTGCTTCGCCGTGGTTCAGCGTAAAGTAACAGGTTTTGTCAAATGCCTGCGTCACCCGCATCATACCGATTGCAAGCCGCGCCTCGCCGTTGTAGGCGACGGGAGTGGTGGTGTCCTCCGATTTGAAGGTAAAGAAATCCTTGACGGTGTAGGTGGCATAGCGGTCGCCGCGGATGACTGCCAGGTTGGTAGAGGCGGTAATGCCGTATTTGCGCGCAACGGAGGGCTTTTCCCAGATGTTCAAATAATCAATGGTGATAAAATCGTAGCGCATTGCCAGATCCTTGGCGGTTTTCAGAACGTAGTACTGCACATCGGAGGTGGTCATTTCATCGAAATGCTCTTTCTCGTCACAGAACAGGAACGTGATTTTTTCGTCCGGGTTCTTTTCCATCTGCGGCTTGATGTAGGTGTCAATATAGTCGTAGCATTCCTCCGAAACCGTAAAGGACATGCTGCTTGTCATATCCGCGTACCAGAGGTAACGAACCGCTAATGCGTAGAAAATGGCATTGATCAGCACGACCGCGGCGACGATCAGCGCCGTCAGGACGACGGATACCGTGCCGTATCGCACCTTTTTATTGCGTATCAGTTTGCTCATGCGTGCTTGTCCTCCGGATCAGCCCCATCTCCGCTTTTCGTAAACGCGGACGGTCAGGAACACAAAAACAAAGGTAATGGACAGATAGTAGAGCAGGGAAGCAAAGTCAAAAATGCCGTTTGCAAAGTTGGTATAACGGGATAGCACCGAAATCCAGTTGAGGATGGTGCGGATCCAGTAGACGTCGATCAGACTGGACAAAAGACCGATAGAGGACATACCGAGCAGCACGGCAACCGTAATGACGGCGGCAGCAAGCTGATTTTCGGTCAGTGCGGAAATGAACATGCCGACCGCGATGAACGCGGCGCCGATCAGTATGATTCCGATCAGACAGCCGATCAGCTCCGGGGTGTTGGGACCGATGTGAACCGCCTGGTACGAGGCGTTGGCACGCTCCTTGGCGGCATAGACGTAGAGCGGAATGAAGTTGACGCAGGAGACCAGAATCGTGCCGATAAACATGGTATAGGCGGCAAGGTATTTGCCGATGACCATGCCGGTGATGGTGACCGGCGCCGTCAGAAGCAGCTGCTCCGTGCGCAGTTTGCGCTCTTCCGCGAACAGACGCATGGTCAGGAGCGGCAGAAGAACAATGAACGCAAAAATCAGAATGGTGAAATAGTTGGAGGTGTCATAGCTTTTGGCAATCAGTGTCGTGTAAGAACAGAGCAGTGCCGCCGCCGCGAGAAAAACGCCGACAAAGACGTACCCGATGGGATTGATGAAGTAGGATCGCATTTCCTTTTTGTAAACAGCAAACATGGTGCAAAGAGCTCCTTTCCGTTCAGGCGTCGTCGCCGTCGATATATTCGTCGTCCGCATGTGCGGCGCGGCGTTGTGCGGCATCATGAACCATTTCGCCTGCCACACGTTCCTCTAAGGCGGTCTTTTTGTTGCCGCGCGTGCGCCTGGGGGCACGGGTGGCTGTCGTTGTCGGCGCGTCCGCGTCGGACTTATCCACAACCGTGATGAAGATATCCTCCAGACTCATGCCGAGCGCCTCCAGACCGATCATGGGCCAGTTCCGTTCGGCAAGCAGTACGAAAAGCTTTTTGCGGATATCCACGCCGTAGTTGCTCTCGATCATGTAGGTGTAGGCGTCCCCGTCCCGTTCCGCCAGCACCTCGCAGTAGGCGATACCGTCCATGCCTTTGAGCGCATTCAGTACATCGTGCTGGGGACCGCATATCTTTACATTGAAGCGGCGGTTGTTTTCCACTGCGCGGGAAATGTTTTCCGTTTTTTCGTCTGCGACGATTTTTCCTTTGTTGATGATGACAATCCGGTCGCAGACCGCCTGCACCTCCTGCAGGATGTGCGTGGACAGGATGACAGTGTGCTCTTTTCCGAGTGTACGAATCAGGTTGCGGATTTCAATGATCTGCTTGGGGTCCAGACCTACGGTCGGCTCGTCGAAAATGATGACCATCGGATTGCCGATCAATGCCTGCGCAATGCCGACGCGCTGCCGGTAGCCCTTGGACAGGTTGCGGATTACGCGCTTGCGCACGTCGCCGATTTTGACGACATTGCATACCTCCTCCAGGTGCTTTTCCCGGTTCAGCGTACAGCCTTTGAGGTCGTAGTTGAAATTCAGATATTCGTTGACCGTCATGTCCAGGTAAAGCGGCGGCTGCTCAGGCAGATAGCCGATCAGCTTTTTTGCGCCGAGCGGGTCGGCAAGAACGTCGATGCCATTGATCTGCACACGCCCTG
This sequence comes from Clostridium sp. CAG:448, assembly GCA_000433415.1. GTDB lineage: Bacteria > Bacillota > Clostridia > Oscillospirales > CAG-272 > CAG-448. Next base: position 23,975 of record FR890567.1, on the reverse strand, counting down.
AGGTGGAGGACAGATATCCCGTCAGGATATTCATGGTGGTGGATTTTCCGGCGCCGTTCGGACCGAGCAGCCCGACAATTTCGCCCGATTCAACCGTAAAGCTGATGTCATCCACTGCGCAGTTTGTGCCGTAATTTTTGACCAGATGCTCAATTTTTATCATACGGAGAAAGATTCCTTTCATAACAATCGGATTTGACAGGTCCCTTTTGCCGGGACATCTTCGTGAGAAGATAAAGATACAGAGTACAGATTACCATATAATTGTAAACCTGCCGTGAACACATTGCCGGTATCTGTAAACTTGCACCATGAATCATGTGTATATTGTAGAAATATCCCCCTTGAAAGTCCGTTCGGGGAGCAATACCGCACAAATCCCGGTTTGGCAGATGCAACCGGCGCGATTGCCTTGACAAATGCGCGGAGTTGGGGTATACTGGTGGCATTGCATCGGAAAGGCGGAAAAAGTATGTACAGTGTGACACCGAAAAAAACAAATCATGCGGATACGGCGCTGCTTTGGGCTTGCACGGTCTTTGCCGCGGCGTTTTTGGTCTGCTCCGGTCAGGCGTGGATGCCGCTCCCATGGCTTGCACAGATGCTCGGATTTTGCTGCGCGGCGGGGGCGCTGAGCATTGCGACCTTTCGCCTGTCCGGCAGTTTTCTGTACGTGATTGAGCCTTCCGGGATTACGCACGCAGACGGCAGGGAAGAGACGGATTTTGCGGTTTACCGGTGCAGGGGCGGCGGAAAACACGTGCAGGCGCGGGTTTCCCTGAACAGCATTGCGGAAATCCGACGGCTGCGTCGCGGAGAACGGTACCGGGCAAGTGCGGAAGAACCCCGGGTGCGGGTGCAGTGCCTGTATCCGGATCTGTTCCCCTCGGCGCGTATGATTGTCCGGTCCGTGGCGCCGGACGGATCAACGGACTGCGTTCTGGTGCTCGCCTATGATCCCACTCTTTATGACCTTTTGAGCCGGTCTGCCGGACAGCGGGCGGAGCGCGACGGGGTCGATTGACCGGGCGTTTTTTCGGAAGAATTTTTTGTTCCGGCTTGACAAGCCGGGGCGGATGTGGTATAATATGCCGCGTTGGGCAAAGGCGTCCGCAGGCGGGGATCTCCCCGTTGCGCTTTTGCCCCCTTTCTTTGTTGAAAACTCATGTGTTTTTGCATAAAAAGACTGGAAAACGGTGTCGGATTGTGTTATAATGGAAAAAACGGCGCGGAAAGGCGGGCTTTCAGATGCGGTATTCACGCGAAGAAGTAATGCAATATGTTGCGCAGGAGGATGTTAAATTCATCCGGATGGCGTTCTGCGATGTATACGGACGCCAAAAGAATATTTCGATCATGCCGCGGGAGCTCCCCCGTGCCTTTTCGGACGGAATCGCGATCGATGCTTCCGCGATTTCCGGGTTCGGCGGGGAGGTGCATTCCGACCTGCTGTTGCATCCGGATCCGGCAACGCTTTCGCTGT
>FR890567.1:19850-22366 GCA_000433415.1 Clostridium sp. CAG:448 | reverse complement strand
GCGGACGCACAGGCGGCAGGGGTGCAGTTTGCGTTCGGGGCGGAGATGGAGTTTTACCTGTTCCGCCGCGACGAAAACGGAGAACCGACCGGGATTCCCTACGACCGTGCGGGGTATATGGATATTGCCCCGGAGGACAAGGGGGAGAATGTACGCAGAGAGATCTGCCTGACGCTGGAGCAGATGGGAATTCTGCCGGAGAGCTCCCACCACGAAGAGGGACCCGGTCAGAATGAGATCGACTTCCGCTACGCCGACCCGATGGTCGCAGCCGACGATGCCGTTACCTTCCGCAGCGTGGTGGGGACAATCGCCGCGCGGAACGGACTTTATGCCGATTTTTCACCCAAACCGCTTTCGGATCAGCCCGGCAACGGGATGCATATCAATTTCTCCGTGCGCGCCGACAGCGGCGCGGACGTCATGCCTGCGGCGATTGCGGGAATCCTTGCGCGGATGCGGGAAATGACCCTCTTTTTCAATACCACGGTCGGCTCTTACCGTCGGTTCGGCAGCTGCAAAGCGCCGCGGTACCTGTCATGGTCTGCCGAAAACCGGTCGCAGCTGATCCGCATTCCGGCGGCAAAAGGGGAATACCGGCGCGCGGAATTGCGCTCGCCCGACCCGCTCTGTAACCCTTATCTCGCCTATACGCTTCTGATTCGCGCGGGACTTGGGGGCATTGCCGAAGGGGCAGAGCTGATGCCTGCGGCGGATCTGAACCTGTATACGGCGCCCGCATCGGTGACCGCCGCATTCGGGTGCCTGCCGGAATCGCTGGAACAGGCGCGTGAGATTGCGGCGCAGAGCACCTTTATCACGGATGTGCTGCCGGAAGCGGTCAGAAAGGCGTATCTGCACTGATCGGAGCCGCTGTTCCGCATGGGGCGGCGACATACGGAAAAGAAAGGGGGAAGAGAAAGAATGCCTGAGATGCTGTACGGGACACTGAGCGTGTTGATCGTGTCCTCTGCCGAACGCCTGAACGCGACCATGCTTTCTTCCCTTCCCGAAAGCAGATACCAGCCGATTACCGCGGTGCCGGACGCTTCCGCCGCAAGCCGGATGCTTCTGGAGCGACCGTTTGATCTGGTCATTGTCAATACACCGTTGCCGGATCAGTTCGGGACGCGGTTTGCGTTGGATGTATGCGAGAAGACCGCCGCGGGGGTTTTGCTGCTTGTGAAAGCGGAGCATTATGCGGACATCGACGCCCGCGTTTCGCCCTACGGGGTGCTGACGCTGTCCAAACCGACCTCAGCCGGATTGTTTTCGCAGTCCCTGCAGCTGCTTGCCGCAACCCACGCCCGCCTGCGGCGGATGGAGCAGAAGACGGCATCCATGGAGGAGAAAATGGAAGAGATCCGGATGGTCAACCGCGCGAAGTGGCTTTTGATCGAACAGTTCAAAATGACCGAACAGCAGGCGCACCGCTATATTGAAAAGCAGGCGATGGACCGGTGTATCACCAGGCGCGCCGTCGCCGAGCAGATTCTTGCAACTTATCGGTAAAAACAAACAGATAATCATATATTACGGAGGAAACGCATATGACCAAATATATTTTTGTAACCGGCGGTGTGGTGTCCGGACTGGGCAAGGGCATTACGGCGGCGTCGCTGGGACGTCTGCTGAAGGCGCGCGGACTGAAGGTTGCGGCACAGAAGCTGGACCCCTATATCAATGTCGACCCGGGCACCATGAGCCCCTATCAGCACGGGGAGGTTTACGTGACCGATGACGGTGCGGAAACCGACCTGGATCTGGGACATTACGAGCGCTTCATCGACGAGGATCTGAACAAATATTCAAACCTGACAACGGGAAAGGTGTACTGGAATGTACTGAACAAGGAGCGCCGCGGCGAGTATCTCGGATCGACCGTGCAGGTCATCCCCCATATTACCAACGAGATCAAGGAGTTTGTTTATCGGGTCGGCAAGCAGACCGACGCGGATGTGGTGATTACCGAGATCGGCGGCACTATCGGCGATATTGAGTCGCAGCCGTTTCTGGAGGCGGTGCGTCAGATTTCTCTGGAGGTCGGACGGGAAAACAGCCTCTTTATCCATGTAACGCTGGTTCCGTTCCTGCGCGGGTCGGACGAGCATAAGTCCAAGCCGACGCAACATTCGGTCAAGGAACTGCAGGGAATGGGAATCAATCCCAACATCATCGTGCTGCGCTGCGACGAGCCGCTGGAGGAGTCGATCTTCAAGAAAATCTCCCTGTTCTGCAACGTCAAGCCGGACTGTGTGATCGAAAACATCACCCTGCCGGATCTTTACGAAGCGCCGCTGATGCTGGAGCAGTCGCATTTTTCGGAGGTGGTCTGCCGTGAATTGGGCATTGACGCACCCAAACCGGACCTGCACGAGTGGACCGAGATGGTCGGAAGAATCAAGGCGGCAAAGACAAATGTACAGATCGGGCTTGTCGGCAAGTATGTGCAGCTGCACGATGCGTATCTGTCCGTTGCCGAGGCGTTGCGCCATGCCGGCTATGACATAGGCGCC
>FR890567.1:6898-19843 GCA_000433415.1 Clostridium sp. CAG:448 | reverse complement strand
ATTGGGCGCCGACGTCCATATCCGCTGGTTGGATTCCGAAACGCTGACAGAGGCGAACTATAAAGAGGAGCTTGCCGGACTGGACGGTATCATCGTGCCGGGCGGATTCGGCGGCAGAGGCATTGAAGGCATGATTCTTGCCGCACGCTATGCCCGTGAGAACCGGGTTCCGTACTTCGGCATTTGCCTGGGTATGCAGATTGCGGTGATTGAATATGCCCGTAACGTCGCAGGAATTCCGGACGCACATTCCGGGGAGTTTGACGAGCTGTGCAAGAACAAGGTGATCGATTTTATGCCGGGGCAGAGCAACGATATCGATAAGGGCGGCACGCTCCGTCTGGGTGCGTATCCCTGCGTCATTCAGCCGGATACCACCATGGCACACTGCTACGGAACGGGAACCATTTCCGAACGTCACCGCCACCGTTATGAGTTCAATAACGACTATCGCACGGTTCTGTGCGACGCCGGACTGACCCTTTCCGGACTGTCTCCGGACGGCAGACTGGTGGAAACGGTTGAGCTGACCGACCGTCCGTTCTATGTCGGCGTTCAGTATCATCCCGAATTCAAGTCCCGCCCGAATAAGGCGCACCCGCTGTTCAAGGGGTTTGTCGGTGCGGCGATGCAGACGAAAAAAGAATAAAAGCAGGAGAAAAGGCAAATTCTCATAAGGATGTTTTTATGCATCCATCCAAATCTGCCGATTGAGAGTGCAAACAAAAACACGCAGAATTCAGAAATGAACTCTGCGTGTTTTTGTTTGCACTTTTCGTCCTTGAAAAACAGCCGAAAAAATGGTATAATTAATTCAGAAAGAATAATCCACACGGAGGACTTACCTGTGCCTGACTGTCGGAATCGGGGAGGTAATTTCTGCGTGGGTACTGGGGCTTGTTCTGTTGGTAGCCCTGCGCAAAACACGTATCGGGTCGTATGTATCCTGAGTTCGGCTGTATATAGTACGCCCCAAGCAATCGTTCGGGGCGTGCTTTTTGATCCGTTGGAAGTACAGCCTGATTAATGCGGATTTCTCCGAGTGAGCAATTTGCATCAAAATTGCACAGAAGCATTGACAAATGGCGAACAAAATGGTACAATGCGTGTATGCGATGCTGTTCGCAGACTCTACACAATACACAATGAAAGCCGAGAAAAGGAGAATGGTTAAAATGAAGTATTCAGCCAAACGTTTGTTTCGCTTGATTCCCGCGATGGCTCTGCTGTTGCTGGGTTGCTGCGCTGTGACCGGATGCACCGGAAACGGCGGTGAGGAAACCTCTGCCACGGGGACACAGCACGCAGAGGAATCGGGAGAACCGACTGGTTCTGACCAACACACGGAAACTGAGACGCCCACCGAGCCTTGGACGGAATCCGGCACCACGGAAGAGACTGCCGAGTCTGAGACGATTCCGCCGGAGGATCCTGCACTCAATGTCTTCCCCACCGAGGGGGATAACATTGAAATCGGCATTTTCTGGGAGCCGCCTGCAAAGTTCACGACGCCCCAGCAGTACGATTGGATCCGGGATGCGCATATCACCTTTATCGAGATGACCAACCGTGAGCTGATCAGCGGTAAGGACGGCCCTCAGAATGAGCTGAAGCTTGCCGCCGAGCGTGGAATCGGCGTGACGTACAATCCCGGTGCGGACGGCAAGAGTATTATGTCCATGACCGATGCCCAGTTGGTAGATTACCTGACCCGTTTGCAGGATGATCCTACTATCATCGGTATCCATGTCGTTGACGAGCCGACCAATCCGTGGGCATACGGACGCGTCTGCCGGATCATCAAGCAGAACGGACTGTGCGCACGCCTCAATTTCCTGCCTTCCTTTGCAACTTGGGTGTTTGAGAACTACCAGGGTCACGTAGAGGATACCATCATCGCGACCGGGCGGGAGAATTACAGTTACCTTTCCTACGACCAGTACCCGTTCCCCTATTACGGCGGGAATCCGTCCGCCATGTACGCCAACCTGAACCAGTTCCGCGAAATCGGTCTGAAGTACGATGTGCCTACCGCGTTCTACATTCAGTCCATCGGTGAGCACGGAAACTTCCGTCGTACCAACGGCAACGAAATCCGGTTGCATACTTCTGCCGGCCTTGCATACGGGATCAAGTCCTATACCTACTTCACATGGTGGACGACCGGCTTTTGTGATCCGGCAGATTACGGAATCATCTCTCCTTACGGCGAGAAGACCGATATTTACGATGATGTCACCGAAATCAACGCACAGGTGCTGAAGGTGGGGCGTCTGCTCCGTCGGCTGGATGCGCTGGAGGTGTACCACAACCGCGGCACGGAGGCGGGCGTGACGTCATTGAACAGAAATACTGCGCCCATTTACCCGGAGACCGGACGCTTTATCGTTTCCTTGATGCAGGATCGTGAGACGGGGCGTGACTACATCATGCTGGTCAATAAGGACTACAAGAAGGAAACGACTGCTGAGTTCTCCCTGTCTGACCGTATTACGCATTTGTACAACTGTACCAATGCCTCCTACGAGGAAATGGATATTTCCTCCGGAAAGGTTTCCCTGACCTTCCGGCCCGGTGGCTTTATCCTGCTCGCGGTTGGTCAGCATGACAACATTGTGGATAAGGTCGTGGATGTTGATAAGGACAATCTGGCGAAGAATAAGCCTGTTTCTGTCAGCGAGGTTAACCCCGGTAACGGCTGGTATGCGTATACGCTGACGGACGGAAACCGTACCGATGAAAACAGCGTTGCCCGCGGCTGGCGCACAAGCTCTGAGCAGGGCTTTGTCACGGTGGATTTCCTCCGCGATGTGACCTTCAACCGCGTTGACCTATACCCTACCGGTTCAGGCTACGATATGGCAGAGGCGTTCCCGCGTGATTTTGCCATTCAGTTCTCCGTCGACGGCGAAACCTGGATTGATATTCTTACCAAGACGGACTACAAGGATGTAGCCAACGCTGTTCCCAGCTTCCAGTTTGAGGCGGTGACAGCCCGTTATGTCCGTGTGTACGTTACGCGCGGTACCGGAAGCGGTTTTGCCCTTGCCGAGATTGAGGTCTTCCATGACGATGGCAGTCTGCCTCCGGCAGACAGTTCGCACTACAAGACAGCGGGCGGCGAGGATGACGGAACCAACGTGGCATTGAATCGCCCGGTGACGGCATCCAGCAACCTGGCGGGCTGGGATCCTTCCAGACTGACCGACGGAAACCATGGCACGTTGTGGTCGTCTGCTCTGAACCGGCACGCGACAGCTGACGAGGAGGAGTACTTTACGGTTGACCTGATGGATGCCTATACGCTGGATCGCATCGTGTTGATCCCGCGTGTCAACGACGAGTACTTCCCACAGATCTTTGAGGTGCAGGTTTCAGACGATGGGGAGACCTTCACCACCGTCAAGACGGTGGAGTATCCGACGCAGAACAAAGGGACTGTTCCGATTACCGTGAAGCTGGAGGATACCGTCCAGGCGAGGTATGTACGTATTCGTGCGACCAAGTTGCGTGACCTCGCCGGCTTCGGAGATGGCTTCCTGTTCCAGTTGTCCGAGATTGAAATTTACAACAAGTAATTCGTGTTCAAAAAGTTCCGGTGACAGACAAGTGTCTGAATCACCCTTTGTCAAGTAGACAGTAAAAGTAAAAAAGCGAAAGCATTAAAAAAACAGCCGAGCCCTCTTGATTACAGGGGATTCGGCTGTTCCTTTCGTTATTCCCACTCCTCAAATCGCACTCCCAATTAGGGTGTGTTTCTAAACACAATTGTTAAGACATCCCCGCGCAATGCCCGAGTGGCACACTTGCCGGGCGTTTTTAGTCATGTTTCACAAAAATTCTTGCCTGTAGCTTCACTACAGACAAGAATTTTTGTTTCATCTGACGAAAAATCTGACTGTGCAATTACAACTCCAATAATTAATCACCGGTGTGATTATCGTGTATCACAAATTCCGGAGAAATCAATTATCAAATGGTTGTTTCAAATACAACTGTCAGTGAGGATTTGTGAGCAGTGGGTCGACAGGCGCTTCAGAGCGCTTTCTTGCCGCAAAGCGGCTGATATGCGGCAATCAGTGCCCGCATTCGCTCGGTATCCTTCAACTGCTGGTAGGAACCGCTTTCAAGAAGGTGTTCGAGCTCCTCCGCGACCTTATTTCGGTCTGTCATAGAGCTTGTATTGCGTTTGTCATAGACATTGCCACGGACAAGGAACGATGTATGCGTCTTCGTCAGCGGAAGATTATCGTACGCCTTAGCATACAGAAAGCCCTTTTCAAAGCAGTCGAGCGCAGTGTCCGTGTCATCAATTCTGACGTATCGGTGGGCAATGAAGATGTACAGATCGGACAGATGCGTATACAAGAAGCAGTAATCCCCCTCATCGTACACCAACTCGCACAGCGCGACCGCCTTTTTCATAACGCGAATGGACTCACGAGGATCCTCGGTTTTCAGCGCAAGATTCCGAATGTCTACCACCATCGTCTCGGCGAACTGCGCAATCTTCGCACGTACAGCCGCCCACCATTCGTCGGAGCCATCGTCATAAAAAAGCGTGAGCAGGTTTTCCTGTGAATAGTACATGGTCGGAAAGCGTTTTAGAGTTTCCAGCGCCCTGTCACTTCGACCGTCCAAACTGTACAGTCCTTCAAGGATGTTCAGCGCTGAATAGCGCACCTGATCCACCGGACACTCGTCAAGCACCCGCTCGCAAAGATCGTACAGCTCCTCTTTATGCGCAATATCGCCTCTCCGGTCATCAAGATACGGATCATAGACGAGCTTCCACATATAGTCCTCCATAAGCTGCCAATCGTTCGGAAATTCCCTGTGAGCGTTTACAATCAGATCGAACGCCTCGCGCTCCTTGCCGAGAGTGGACAAGCGATTCCGTTCTTCAAAGACGATTTTCACCTTTTCCCTTGTTTTAGCCGAGTCTACCCCAAGAAGTTCATCCGTTGATACGTTGAAATAGGATGCAAGCGGCAATAGCATTCCGATATCCGGGATGCTATCTCCGCGCTCCCACTTCGAAACAGCTGCGGCCGAGACGTGCAAACGCTCTGCCAACACCTCCTGCGTAATTCCCTTCTCACGACGCAAACGCCTGATATTTTCTCCAATAAACATGTCCATATTGATCCCCCCGTTTCTAAGAATTGAATCACCGGTGCTCAGATACCATTATATAGGGCAGGCGCCCCCCTGTCAAGGTATTCGGGCGACGACTGCTTTAACTCACAGTTGAAAAGCCCCCCAACTACGCAATATTCTTTATCAACATATACAGCATCAGCGTCAGCGCCGCGACCGCCGGAATAATCAAATACAGCTTTCGCAAAAGCTTTGACGCAAGGCAAACAATAACGGAAAGCAACACAAAGCCGAGTATTCCTTTCAGTTCGAAAAGGATCACATAAGTTATTCAGGCTCACAAAGCCTTTCGCAAAACGAAAAGGACGAACAGCCGAAACTGTTCGTCCCTCCCGCCCGATTGCTTTTGCTTCTCATAATTCATCCTTATGAGAAGGAAGCAAAGGCGGCGCGCTTTCGCGTTCTCCGATGATAAATGCAGCAACCCGAAAAGACCGTCGGCAGAGAAACCGGCGGCCTTTTTTGCGGGAGCCGCCGGAAGTTTTACGCGCGGTGTTTACAAAAAGCTCTTGAAATGGGTCGGAAATTGTGGTATACTGATACACTGGATAAAGATACCGGAAAGGAAGAGCGCATATGAAATTCACACGGGTGATTCTGGCATCCGGATCGCCGCGCAGAAGGGAAATTCTGGCGGGGCTCGGTGTGCCGTTTACGGTCATGACCGCGGATGCGGATGAGCACAGCGATCTGACGGATCCCGCGCAACTTGTCCGTACTCTTGCTGCCCGGAAAGCGGAGGCGGTGCGGAATCGGTTGGCGGGTGCCGGAGAAATGACGGACGGTGTACTGATCCTTGCGGCGGACACGGTTGTGGCGTGCGAAGGGGAGATTCTCGGCAAGCCGCGGGACCCGGCAGATGCGGAGAGAATGCTCCGGATGCTGTCCGGCAATGTGCACTGTGTTTACAGCGGTATCTGCGTACTGGCAAACGACGAAGAGGCGACCGAAAGTGTCTGCACCCGCGTCACTTTTTCCCCGATTCCGGAGGGGGAACTGCAGGCATATCTTGCTGGTACGGAACCGTATGACAAGGCAGGCGCGTATGCCATCCAGGGTGGCGCGGCACTTTGGATTTCCGGGATTGAAGGATGTTATTACAACGTGGTCGGGCTGCCGGTCAACCGTCTGAGCGGGCTTTTGCGGGAATCATTCGGTTGTTCTCTTGCGGATCTGCGGGAGGCAAACGGATAACCGACCGGACGGAAAACGGAAGACGGGAGAAAGGAGGGGCGTTATTTATGGGAAGACGGATGGGAATTGATTTCGGAACCTCATATATCCGTATTTTTGCGGAGCCGGACGGCATTGTTCTGCGTGCGCCGTCGGTGGTTGCACTGGACAAGCGCACACGCGAAGTGATCGCAACCGGCGGGGATGCAAAACGGATGCTCGGCAAGACCCCTTCCGGAATTCTTGCCTACCGCCCGATCAAAGAGAGCACCGTGGCGGAATTCGACGCCGCCGCAAGGATGCTGGAGCTGTTTTTGCACAAGCTGAAGGCGGTTTCCTTTTTCAGCCATCCAAAAATTCTGCTGTCCGCGCCGTTACAGATTACCGAGGTCGGTCAGATGGCACTGGAGAATGTCGCACTGGAGGCAGGTGCGCGTTCCGTTGCGGTGGTGGAAGCACCGCTTGCGGCGGCGGTTGGCGCAGGGCTGCGTGTCAATGCCGCGCGGGGATGTATGCTGATGGATTTCGGCGGCGGAATGACCGAGATGGCGGTGATCAGCTCGGGTGGGATTGTCTGTTCCAACAGCAGCCGCGCCTGCGGGGACCGGATTGATACCGTGATTCAGAACTATCTGCGCCTGCGGCGGAATATTCTGGTGGGAGAGTCGACGGCGGAGTATATCAAAAGGGAACTGGCAACGGCATTGCCGGGAATCAACCGCGGCAGCATGCGGGTCAGCGGTCTGCATGTCCGCACAGGTCTTGCCTGTACGGTGACGGTCACCAGCGGAGAAATTTTCGAGGCGATCCGCGGAATGCTGAATTCCCTTGCGCGTTCGGCGGTCGCGACCATTGAACAGACACCGCCGGATATTGCGGCAGATATTTTTGATTATGGGCTTTTGCTGACGGGCGGCGGATCGCAGATCCCGGGCATGGCAAAATTCCTTTCCCGTGCCGTGGGCGTGCGTGTGGTCGTGGCAAGGGAGCCGCTGGACTGCGTTGCCATGGGATTGGGAAAGCTTCTGCGGACGCCGCGGCTGATCAGCCAGGAGCCGAAATACCGATTCAGATAAAACTCAGAGGAGGGCGCTATGAATCAGAATTATTATTACGATTATGAGGGTGTCAGTGCTTCTTTCCTGCCGAACATGGGGGTGCCGGACGCACCGGTACATGACGGAGAGATGCGCAGGCAGTACGCAACGGTCGGATTGTCCGTGATGATTCTGACGTTTGCAACCATCGCCGGACAGGTGGTGTTCGCCATGGTCTGTTCGGCAATTTCAAAGGAGTTCCTCTCCAGCCCCTGGTTCCAGTGGCTTGCGTCTTTTGTGCCGCTTTACGGAATCGCACTTCCGCTGATGTGGCTGCTTTTGCGCCGCGTGGAACCCTGCAAGCCGGAGAAGCAACGTTTCGGTGCGGGACATTGGCTGATTTTTTACGTGATTGCGACCGGGTGCATGATGCTTGGCAGCATCATCGGCAACGGTCTGATGAGTTTTCTCAACGGTCTGACGGGAAACGACGTCGGTAACGGGTTGGAAAGTACCCTGAACGCCGCGCCGCTCTGGCAGACTTTCCTGTTTACCGTCATTGCGGCGCCGATCGGGGAGGAGTTTATCTTCCGGAAACTGTTGGTTGACCGGATGCGGCGGTTCGGAGAACTGCCGGCGGTGCTTTTGTCGGGACTGTTGTTCGGACTGTTTCACGGAAACTTTTATCAGTTCTTCTACACGTTCATGCTGGGCGTTCTGTTGGCATATCTTTATGTCCGTTCCGGTAAAATTCACCTTTGTATGATGATGCACGCGCTGGTGAATCTGGTCGGCGGCGTGCTGACAACCTGGATTACGGACCATCTTGATACCGATCTTCTGAACAGTCTGCCCGCAGCAGAAAGAATGACATACATCGGGGAGCATTTGCTGCCTTATCTGTCGCTGATGCTGTATAATGTATGGATGTTCGGTTGTCTGATTGCCGGCATTGCGCTTGTGATTGTCCGGCGCAAAAAACAAAACTTTTGCCTGCGGTTGTTCCCGTTTCCCGGCAGAGCCTGTGGAAAGACGGTGTTTTTTCCTGGGGAATGATCCTTGCATACTGTGCTTGCGGGTTGCTCTTTGTGATCTCACTGAGTGCATAAAGACAAAAAGCAGAAAGAAAAAAGAGGGGGGGATAACAGATGAAACGCAGAACGCGCAATACCGGTTTGCGTCTGGTGATCCTTGCCTCCTTTTTCTGTGTGGTGTGCGTGGTGTATCTTGTCCGTCTGGGAAGTCTGCAGCTGGGCGCCGCGGCGCGGGAGGCACGGCAGGCGGCGGCAGAGGAGAAGGTGTACAAGCGGACGGAAGTAGTGCAGGCACAGCGCGGGGAAATCTACGACCGCAACGGGGTTGCATTGGTGACAAACCGGTATTATTACGATCTGGAACTGGATATTCAGGCGTTGCCGGAAGACAATACCGCCCGCAACGACGTTGTTCTGCGCGCACTGGCGGCACTGTCCGCCTGTGGAAAGCTGGATCAGTTGGGGAAAAACTACAATCCCTTTACCGGGACCTATCCGGATCTTGCCTACAGTGCAGAGGCACTGGACCCGGAGAGTGCGATACATACCCGGCTTGCGCGGGTGGTTCGCCTGGCGGAGTTGCGCCGGGACAAGACCGCCGCCGATCAGGAACGCGATGTGACCGAGGCGGTTCCTGCGTCGCAGCTTGCCGCCTACCTGTGCAAAAAATACGGACTGACTGACCGAAAAGGGAATGCGCTTTATACCGAGGAAAATATGGCGTACCTTTTGCGGGTCTGGTATAACGCCGAGGCGTTGGATTTCGGGTATCTGGCAAACTATGTGCTGGCGGAGGACGTCGGCATGGATACCGTGACCTATGTGTTGGAACAGGCACTGCCGGGCGTGACGTTTTCCACGCGCGCGGAGCGGGAGTATGCCTATCCGGGATACGCGTCGCATCTGCTGGGGCAGGTGGGAAAGATCACGGCGGAAACGTGGGACTATTATAAGGAACGCGGCTACAATATGAACGATTCGGTGGGACTGTCCGGCTGTGAAGCGGCGTTTGAGTCCTATCTGCGCGGGCAGGACGGCGTGCGGGTGATCTGTGAAGACGCGGACGGCAATGTGGTGGACGAGTATATGAAGAGCGCGCCGGTTGCGGGCGGGGATGTATATCTGACCATTGATATTCTGGTGCAGATTGCCGCCGAGGACGGTCTGCGGGAAAACACCGAATGGGTTCGGAAAAACGGGTATTCGTCGGGGTGCTTTGCCGGGGCTTTGGTTGCGATGGATCCGGATACCGGGGAGATTCTTGCCGCGGCATCCTGTCCGACCTACGATCTGACGACCTATAACAAAAATTACGATCAGCTTGCCGCGGATGAGAACAATCCCCTTCTGAACAGGGCGTTCAACGGGGTGTATACGCCCGGTTCCGTTTTCAAACTGGGAATGGCGGCGGCGGGACTTGCACTGTCGCCGACACTTGCGGACGGGAGTTCCTTCACGGCAAGCAGTCGGTTGGAATGTGCGGGAACCTATACCTATTATTCCTCTTATCAGCCGGATTGCTGGATTTACAACAGTGCCTCTTCTCCACACGGGAAGCACGGCTTTATCAATGTGGGGGAGGCATTGCGCGTTTCCTGCAACTGCTTTTTTTACGAGCTGGGACGCGTGATGGGAATCGAGTCCATGAACCGCTTCTGCCGGATTTACGGGTTGGGAAGCGCGACGGGGCTGGAGCTTTCCGAGAAGACGGGAATTCTGGCGGGTCCGGACTACCGGTTGGAAAACGGACTGAAGGATTGGCAGCCGACCGATACCATTGTTGCGGCAATCGGGCAGTCGGAGAACACTTTTACGCCGCTGCAGATTTCGCTGTATCTGTCGACGCTGCTCAACGGGGGAACGCGGTACAATGCGCACCTTCTCCAACAGGTGCGTTCCTTTGACGGCACGGAGGTGCTGTACGCAACGCCTGTCGAGGCGCAGGCGGCCTACCCCTTCCGGCAGTCGGATCTGCGCGTGATTGCGGAGGCGATGCGGAGCATGGTGGATACCTCGTCAACCGTATCGGGCTTTATGTACAAAGATGCAGGGATCCCCGTGATTGTGGGCGGAAAATCGGGTACGGCACAGACAGGCAGATCGACCGATAATGCGCTGTTTGTCAGTGCGGCGCCGTACGACGATCCGGAGATTGTGGTCGCCGCCGTCCTGGAAAAGGGTGCCGGCGGTTCTTACGCATCCCTGTCCTGCGCAAGAACCATCCGCGCATATTATGATTCTCTTGCCAAAAGAACACAGGAAGCAGGGACGGAAAGCGAACCGGAGAGTGGAGAAAATTGAAGGATGAAACGGACAGAGAAAAGCAAAAGAAAACGAATCAGGGGCGGAATTGCGGCACTGCCTTTCCTGCTTGCGGCGCTGACGGTTCTGCCGTCGTGCAGTATGGCATCCATGTTTGTTGCGATGTCGGTTGGCGGGGAGCGGTTTCAGAACGCGGTACAGAGAAGCCTTGATATGAATTACGGCGCACCGGCGCGGAATGCAGAAGGCGTTTATGTCATTTCGGACAATCCGACCTCCTTTCAGCAGGAGATTGCGTACATTTATGCAAACGGTGCGCAGTTTGATGGGAAAGAGCTGCAGCTCTGCGGCATATTCGGAACGCTGACCGAAAAAGGGAAAACGTACTACCGCTGTTACCGGCGGTTGGAGGACGGAAGCGCGACGGGGATGGAAATCCGTTGGGCGGACGGCGGTTCGTATCCGCTGCCGGGGGAGGAAGTCACCGTGCAGGGACGCGTGCATGTTTATGAGGATGAACGCTATTCCTATTGTGAATTGCTGCTTTCGCGTATTGTTTGTGAGGACGGAACCGTTTATTCCGTCGGGAAAGACGGAAAGGGGGAAGCGGAATGAGAAATGCACAGCTTGCCGATCTGATCCGCCCGAAAACCATTGAGGAAATCGTCGGGCAGGCACATCTGTTCGGCGAACGCGGCGTAATCCGCAGAATGCTTGCGGGCGGACGCCTGACCAATATGATTTTTTTCGGCCCTCCCGGAACCGGCAAAACAACCGCCGCGTCCGTCATTGCGGCGCAGTCCGGGATGGATTTTCATAAGCTGAACGCGACAAGTGCATCCCTGAACGACGTCAAGGAGGTTCTGCGGCAGACCGGAAACGTGTTCGGAAGCGGCGGGGTGCTCCTGTATCTGGACGAAATCCAGTATTTCAACCGGAAGCAACAGCAGTCGCTTTTGGAATACATGGAGGACGGGCGTGTGACCCTGATTGCCTCGACAACGGAAAATCCGCATTTTTATGTTTACAACGCCATCATTTCCCGTTCCTCTCTGTTTGAATTCAAGCCGGTTGCGCCGGCGGACTGTGCGATCATGCTCCGGCGTGCGCTGGCGTACCTCAATCGGGAAAATCAGACAGAGAAGACGGCGTCGGATGCGTTGCTTTTGCAGATTGCCACGCTGTGCGGGGGAGATGTGCGGCGTGCGGTCGGACTGTTGGAAAACACCTATTTTGCCGCGGACGGGGAGCTGTGCGCGGAGGATGTGCGTGCCTTCCGGTCCGGCGTTGGCAATTTTAACGACGACACCCATTTTGATCTGCTTTCCTGCCTGCAAAAGTCCATCCGTGGGTCGGACCCGGATGCGGCGGTGTTTTATCTGGGACGGTTGCTTGCCTCAGGGGAGCTTCTTTCCGCCTGCCGCCGTCTGCAGGTGATTGCCGCAGAGGACATCGGGCTTGCGTATCCGCAGGCGATTCCGATTGTCTATGCTGCCTGCCAGTCGGCGGTCTCTCTTGGTATGCCGGAGGCGCGGATTCCGCTTGCCGATGCGGCGATTCTGTTGGCAACGGCGCCCAAATCCAATTCCGGGGATGCCGCTGTTACCATGGCAATGGCGGACGCGGAGAAGGGAATGGGCGGACAGGTTCCGGTACATCTGCGTGCGCCGCTGTACCAGGGGTATCGCTATCCGCATGACTATGAGAATCACTATGTGGCACAGCAGTACCTGCCGGACGATCTGCGTGACCGGCGGTATTACACTTACGGAAACAACAAGACCGAGGGCGCCGCACAGGCGTATTGGGAAAAAATCAAAGGAAAAAAGTGAAGTTTCCCCGATGCGGCAGGCATATCTGTACTTATGGTGCGTATTTTTTGAAATCGGAAAAGCAGCGTCCTTGCCGTGTGCAAAAACGCTGCTTTTCTTCTTTTTTACGGTGTTTTCTTTTTTATGGTGTTTTTCAGTTGCGGTAGATGGGATACTGCTCACACAGGGCGATGACCTCTTCGGTGATGCGGGCACGGGTGCCTTCAAAGTCACGCACGGTGTCATCAATCCAGGCGGCAATGCGGTCCATTTCCGCGGTGCCGAATCCGCGGGAGGTGACGGCGGGGGTGCCCAGGCGGACGCCGCTTGTGATAAACGGACTGCGCGTGTCGCCGGGGACGGCGTTCTTGTTGGCAGTGATGTGTACGGCATCCAGGCGCGCTTCCAGCTCTTTGCCGGTGATGTCACGGCCGCGCAGATCCAGGAGCATCAGGTGATTGTCGGTGC
>FR890567.1:0-6819 GCA_000433415.1 Clostridium sp. CAG:448 | reverse complement strand
GAATCTTTTCCTGGTATACCCGGAAAGTCGGCTGCAATGCTTCTCCGAAGGCGACGGCTTTGGCGGCAATGATGTGCATGAGCGGTCCGCCCTGCGTGCCGGGGAAAATGGCTTTATCGATTGCCTTTGCCAGTTCCTCACGGCACAGGATCATGCCGCCGCGCGGACCGCGCAGCGTTTTGTGCGTCGTTGTGGTGACAACGTCGGCATACGGCACCGGGGAGGGGTGCAGACCGGCGGCGACAAGACCGGCGATGTGTGCCATATCCACCATCAGATAGGCGCCGACCCGATCGGCAATCTGACGGAAACGGGCAAAATCAATCACGCGCGGATAGGCGGAAGCGCCTGCAAGGATCAGCTTGGGGCGGGATTCCAGTGCCAGCCGTTCCACCTCGTCGTAGTCGATGGTCTGCGTTTCTTCGGAAACGCCGTAGGAGACAATGTTGAAATATTTGCCGGAGATGTTGACGGGGGAGCCGTGTGAGAGGTGCCCGCCGTGCGCAAGGTTCATGGAGAGTACGGTGTCCCCCGGCTGCAGAAGGGCAAAGAAAACGGCAAGGTTGGCGTTGGCGCCGCTGTGGGGCTGTACGTTGGCGTGCTCTGCGCCGAACAGACGGCAGGCACGGGTGCGTGCGAGCTCTTCCACTTCGTCGACATAGGCACAGCCGCCGTAATAGCGTTTGCCCGGATAACCCTCGGCGTATTTGTTGGTGAGCAGGCTCCCCGCAGCGAGCAAAACCGCCTCGGAAACCACATTTTCGGAGGCAATCAGCTCAATATTCTGCTGTTCGCGCTTCTCCTCACGTGCAATGGCGGAATAGACCTCGGGGTCGTATTGATTCAGCTTTTCGTAAAACATTCGTATATCCTCCGGTTTTCTGTTTATTCCGTAATTTCCTTGCGGATACGGTTGGTTGTCTGATATGCTGCGCGCACATTTGCATAGTCCCGCTGCTTTTGTCTGTTCCAGGTGTTTTCCGCAAGCATGGGGGCGCGTTCCGCCACCAGTTCCCGCTCTGCCGCGATACCGTCGGCAAGGTTGGGATAATTTGCCGCGATGGCATCTCCCCAGGCGAGCAGCTGTCCGCCGATCACGCGGGGGGGTTCATTCTCCACACGCAGGGTCCGGTCCTTGTAAGGAGAACTGGGGTGCATGGGGCGCCAGCTGTAAATGTCCCAGTTGAACACCTCTTCGGGGGACCAGTATGCAACCGGGGTGACGATGTACATGGGAATCCAGGAGCTGTTGACGATGGTAAAGCCCGCATCCAGAAGAGAGGGCGTGGTTTGGTAAAAATTCTCCCAGCTCATCAGTTGCAGATCCCTTGTAACGTAGTCGTTGACGGCGGCGGAGAATCCTTCCCATGCCATGGGGATACGTCCTTTTGCGAGAACCGTTTCTGCCATTTTCTGCACAAAGTCCGCCAGCAGGCGCTCGGCAAGGAAGCGCTTGTCTGCCATGTCGAAATCAATCCCCTGCGACAGGGCATAATCGCGGCAGGCGGGATCGGCGGTCCATTTGTCGATTGCCGCTTCGTCTCCGCCGATATGAATCCGCTCCGACTGCGGGAACAGGTCGCAGAGCTCGGCGAAGAGCTGCTGCATGGCGTCGGTTGCCTGCGCGGTGCGGGCGATGATGTCGTCCCTGCCGAAAATCTCCCCGTATTCCTCGCAGAAGGATTTGCAGTGACCGGGTACGTCGATCTCTGGCATCAGATGGATGCCGCGCGCGGCGGCATAACGGTTGAGCGCATCAATCTCCGCAAAGGTATAATGGCGTCCCGGCGTGGAAAGCTTGGGAAACAGGCGGCTGGGGAGCGTGTAGCTCTGGTCGTCCGTGAAATGCAGGTGCAGAGTGGGAATTTTGTACAGCACACACAGATCCACATAGGAGAGCAGATAGGAAAAAGGGTGGAAGTTGCGTGCAAGGTCGATCATAACGCTGCGGAAGGTGCAGTCGGGGGCGTCCTCAATGCGCACGGCGGGGACAGAGAGCGCTCCGTTCTCTCCCACGGACAGCAACTGCAGGAGCGTTGCCATGCCGTTGCGCGCGCCGTCCAGTGTCCATGCGCGGATTTCGACGGTTCCGTTTTCGGCATACAGAGCATAGGCTTCTCCCCGGAGGGTGCTGTCAGCCGTAAAGCGGATGGCACCGGAAAGCTCTTCCGTCACGGTGGTGCCGGAAAGGCGGCGGATGTAGTCGGTCAATGCTTCGTGAAGGAGCGGAAAATCTCCGCTGACGGTCGGTAAAAGCGCAAACGGTTCCGTGCCCGGCGTGACGGACTTCGGCTGTGGAATGAGGTGGATGGATGTATTCATGGCGGTGTCCTTTCCGTTTCTCCGGACTTTGTCCGGTTTTGGAAAACATTATAGCATAAATTCCGTGCCCCTGCAAGGTGTTTTCGGAAAAAAGGGGGTGGCGGGGATGAAAAGACCACCGCACACGTTGATTGGTAGAATCGGCGGCGGTGTACGGCGGTTTTTGACTTTTTTCAGTTCTCTTTGTTGAAATAGGCGGCAATTTCCTTCATTCTGCTTTGCTGATGAACTCTGAGCGGACAGCGCCTGTCACAGTGTCCGCAGCCGAGGCAGGCATCTGCCCTGACGGTCAGTTTTCCGTAGTGGTCATGCGCCATGCGGTCGCCTGCGAGCGACAGGTCGTAGTATTTATTGACGATTCCGATGTCGATGCCGGCGGGGCAGGGCTGGCAGTACCGGATGTACTGATTTTTGGTCAGTGCCTGCCGGAACGGAGAGGTTTTGGCGGAGAGCAGCTGCCCGCCGTGGAAGGGCTTCATGACAGATACGCCGACTCCTTTCGTCTGGGCGCGGCGCAGGAGTGCGGCACGTTCGTTGGCGGTGCCGATTCCGTATTCGTCGCCGCATTCGAGATTATAGGCGGGGTTGAGTGAGAACATCATCATGTCGATCATGCCGGTGTCGAGAACCTTGTGCGCAACCGACGGGGTATGGGAAGAAAAGCCGATATGCCGGACAATGCCGCGCTCGTGCAGGTCTTTGACGTAATCTAAGATTTCGTTTTTGCGGATTTCGTCAAAGTCGCTTTCCTCGTCGACGCAGTGCAGAAATCCGAAGTCAACATAATCAGTGCCGAGCGCTTCCAGTTCCCACAGAAAGGTCTGCCGAATGGTTTGCAGATTCCGGGACCAGCCGTATTCGCCGTTCTCGTTGTATACCGCCCCGAAGTGCAGCCGGAAGAAAACCCGGTCGCGGCAGGGGGCAATGGCTTTACCGAACGGCTCGTACACGCTTTTGCCGCCGGCGCACAGATCAAAGAAATTGATTCCGTTGGCAATCGCCTTTTCAATGACCGCCCGGATTTCGTCCGCGGGTGCGTTCTGGATGCCGCCCATGCCGAGCCCCAGGGTGCAGATGCGCTCGTCCCCGTGCGGCAGTTTCCTGTATTCTTTCATTTTGTCTCAAACTCCTTTGCCACGTCCTTTAAGAGTGCACGGATCGGGAGGTGCCGCGGGCATGCCTTTTCGCATCTGCCGCAGCCGATGCAGTCGGATGCCTTTCCTTTGTTCTTGGTATGTACCTGATGGTAGTAGTAGTCGGCGTTCCAGTCATGGTGGATATTTTTGGTGTTCATGCAGGCGAACAGATGCGGAATGGAAATATGCTTCGGACAACCGGAAACGCAATAACGGCATGCCGTGCAGGGAATCACTTTCATGGTGTGCAGTACCCGGCACACGTTGCGAACCGCCTCCAGTTCCTTTTCATCCAGCGGGCGGAACTCCTTCATGTAGGAGAGATTGTCGTTGATCTGCGCGAGATCGCTCATGCCGGAGAGCGTCATGAACATGCCGTCGCAGCCTGCGGAAAAACGCACGGCATAACTGCGGGACTGCCGCCGTTCAGTGCCTGTTCGTAAGTATGGCATTTTTTGAAGTGTGCAAAAATCTCGGCAGATTGTGCGTGCATCAGGTAAAAATCAAAGTAATCGACGCCGCACAGCCGCAACTGACTTTCAAAAAACTGGCGGATCTCGGCTTCCGTTTTGAAATGGGCATTGGTCAGTTTGTTGGTCAGCGTAAAGCGGTTCCGCGGGTAACGTGCGACCAGGCAGTCGCGCAGGGCGGTTTCGCTCTTCCCGTCCGGGTAGCCGTGCGCCGTGTCAAAGTAATTGAAACCGCTGTCGAGAAAGGCATCGATCATTTTGTTGAATTCTGCGGAATCCACTTCCTCGCACTACATGGGCAGACGCATGCAGCCGAAACCGAAATTCTTTTTGACTTCTCGGAAAGCAAACATATTGTGCATCTCCGAAAAATTTTGGGTTACTTCAGGCATTACCGCGTAATTCCGACGGCGCGATTGCACCTACACGGATTGCGTGGTGATGCCTTCATTATAACGCGTTTTTTGCGGAAATCAAGCGGTAAAAGCAGTCTGTATGAAAGATCATTCCTGCTGCCTGTACGGGGAAGGGGACGTTTGCGCATGGTCCGCACGGTGGGACAGACGGGAACAGAGCGCGCCGGCAACGCCCCACCACAGCCACATGGCAAGGGCGGTGGAGAGCGCGTAGAGGATGCTCTGTGCTCCGAACAGCTTTTCAAACAGGAGAAACGGCGTGCCGTCCGAGCGGGAGAAGAACATATAATTGGTAGGGTACGGTGTGGATGCCAGCAGCGCGTTGGAAAGCACGGCAAGGATCATAAAGGCGCCGAGAACGCCCGCCGTGAGGGGAACGTCCTCACGGCGGAAGGTTGCCAGGTGCGAAATCCAGATATACAGCGCCGCAAAGCCTGACGCGACATGGGTCAGCAGACATTCCAGCGTGTGAATGTGGAGCGCCGGGTAGATTTTGTAAATATATGCAGCCCCCGCGGCGCCCGCGACGGCGGCAAGAACCCCGAAAATGGCAACAAAATCGGTCATGACGCGCGCAACGCGACTTTTGCCGAATGCCGCAAGCGGGAGCGCGACAAACATGATGCTGCAAAGATAGAACGGCATGGACAGCAGCATCGGTGCCGGGGACCCTGCGTCAATGCAGTCCGCGGCGATTTTGAGTGCGGCAAAAAAGAGCTGAAAAACTGCCGCATACCGCAGAACCCGCCGCTTTTCCTGCTCGGTCCGATGCCGGCGTGATCTGCCGAGCGTGACCGCAAGGAGCGTGGCGCAAAGATAGCCGATGCCGAGTTGCAAAAGGTGCGCCGCAGACAGAAAGCCTGCGGGCGCACCCGTGAATGATGTTGAAAAATATTCCTGCCAAATGTGCATATAAGACCCTCCCCCGGAAAGAACTTCCGGGAAAAAGTATATCCGGAAGCCGGCGGATTATACGCACGCGGCACGGGAAACGTCGGTGTACGGAAAAAATGTTACCACTGGCGCACCGGTTTGCGCACGGGCAGCTCGGCGGGCACGACGCGTCCTTCACTGGACATGGCGATGTGCGCCTCCTTGATCAGGGCGGCAAGCTTTTCCTTCATGTCCTTGGGCGCGGATCTGTCCATGCGGTACAGCCACAGGTAGAGCGCCTGTACGGAGCTCTTGCGGATACGTGCGGCTTCTTCCGGCGTTGTGGCAGCCGATTCCGCTTTTTCAAACAGTCCGTACATAGCGGACAGGAAAGCAAAACTGTCATCGCTCTTTTCTACGGGGTAGACGGTTTCGGCGTTGGCTGCGTGGTTAAAGTGCGCAACGCCGGCAATCTCCGTATAGGTTGCGTCAATGTAGCGGCGGATATATTCCCAACCGTCCCCGTAGTAGTACTGCAAAAACTCATTCATATGTCTTTCGTACTCCTCGCGGGGCATATCGGGATTCCACATCAGTTTGGAGAACAGATAGGAACGGAGCTCTTCAAATTCGCCGGTGTGGGAGTTGTATGCCGCCTCGTCAAAAATGCTGACGACGCCGTTTTGCAGGTAGAGCTGTACATCGTCATAGATGGAGAAAAGGTTGGGGAGCGGCAGCAGATAGTTTCCGAAGTTGACGCTGTAATGCCAGATAGAGAGGTTTTTGCAGATCTTGCTCCATGCAGCCAGGTCTGCCCGGAAGGTATCGCCCTGCTCACAGCCGGCAATGCCGTGTACCAGGCAGCAGGCAGAGGGGCACAGGCGGATCAGCACATTGTCCTCGGCAACCAGTCCGACGGGCGGCGTCTGGGTGTAATGGTACGCCAGCGTTTCCACGTAGACCTGCGGGTAATCCTCACGGATGTCGCGTGCAATCCGGTTGACAAAGGTCAGAAGCGATCCCATCGGACTGCCGTACTGGTCGTCCAGGGCTTTGCAGTTTGCGCACTGGCAGCCTGCCTGATCGGTGTAGCTGTCATTGGGGGAAACCGAAATGATGGTTGCGTTGCGGTTGGAATCCAGCCATGCGCGCACATTCTTCAAAACGGTTTCATAGACGGCGGGATCGGTCAGGCAGGGCTGATCGCCGACCTTGTAGTTCTTCATTTCCGCAAGCTGACGGAAGGTGTGGACAAAGGCGCCTGCCGCGTAGGAAACGCCGCCGCCGTAGCCGTCCAGATTTCCGGAAAGGTAGGCGTTCAGTTTGTGCTTGGAGGCGTAGCGGTTGTTGTTGCAGAAATCGGCATATTCCGCGCGGTAAAAGAGCTTGGGGACAAAGATCTCGTCGGTTCCGGCTGGAATTTCCAGGGACGCGGCGGGCAGAACGACCTCACAGTCCTCCGTGAAGAAACGGCAGCCGATATAGTCCTCCAGGAAGGAGATCACGGCGTAGTAAGTGCCGCGCATGGTTGCGCCGGAAATATAGAGGCGGTTTTCCTCCGCGTAAATCATATAGCCCTCGTCGCCCAGTTTTGCGCGGCGG
>FR890566.1:18701-19203 GCA_000433415.1 Clostridium sp. CAG:448 | reverse complement strand
CTTTTCTGCCGGCACCTGCCGGCGGCGATTGGGAAAGAACGGTTCCCGCGGGTGCCGGGTCATAACATTCGTGAACGGAAAGGTCGTACAGACGGGTGTCCCAGAGTGTGCTGTCGTACGGTTTCCCCTTTGCATCCGGGACAGAAACGTGAATGATGCCCTCCGGTTCCGGCGGAAAAAGCGTCCGCGCGGCAAAGAAACAGGTCAGAGCGAGCAGGGCAAAACAGAGAAGCGTAATCAAAAACAGGTAGCGGGTTTTCATACAGACGGGTTCCTCCCTTCGGCTATGTAATGACCCTGAAGAGGACGTATGAAACGATCTTATTTTTTGGAAGCTGCCGCTTTTTTCGCCGCTTCTTCCCGCCGTAACTGTCCGCAGGAGGCGTTGATGTCAGCGCCCAGGGTACGACGAACGGTAGCGCGGATGCCGCGTTCTTCCAGAATTTGTGCAAATTTCTGCACTGCTCTGTCTGCGGCGCGGACAAAGACGGTTTCCTGCACT
>FR890566.1:1078-18633 GCA_000433415.1 Clostridium sp. CAG:448 | reverse complement strand
CTGCGGTTGAGCAGTTCCGCCAGCTTGCGTGCCGACTCCGGTGAGTCGTTCTTTCCGGCGATCAGGGTGTATTCAAAGGAAATCCGGCGCCCGGTTTTTTCAAACCAATTTTTGCAGGCGGCAAGCAGTTGTGCAATTTTCCAACGGTTATTGATCGGCATAATAGAAGAACGGGTCTCATCGTCCGCCGCATGCAGGGAAATGGAGAGCGTGATGGGCAGATCCTCTTCAGTCAGCTGGTAGATTTTATCAACCAGACCGCAGGTGGAAAGAGAAATATGGCGCAGACCGATGCAGATACCGTTTTCGTGAGAAACCAGACGGAGAAAACGGATGACCTGGTCATAATTGTCGAGTGGTTCACCGATGCCCATCATGACTATGCCGGAGAGACGTTCGCTTCCGAGATCCTTTTGTACGGTGATGACTTCCCCCAGAATTTCTCCTGCGGAAAGGTTGCGGACTCTGCCGCCGATGGTGGACGCACAGAAACGGCATCCCATTCTGCAACCGACCTGGGAGGAAATGCAGACTGTGTTGCCATGCTTGTATTTCATGACAACCGCTTCCACGCACGCGCCGTCCTCCATTTCCAAAAGGTACTTGACAGTGCCGTCAATGGCGGATACCAATTTCCGGCGGATGGTGGGGAAGTGCCAGGACGCGACCGATGCCAACCGTTCGCATGTGGTCTTTCCGATGTTGGTCATCATTTCCGGGGTCAGTCCGCGATGCAGTTGCGGAAAAATCTGTTTTGCTCTGTATTTCGGTTCTCCGACTGAAACAAGGAGTGCTTCCAGCTCATCGGGATACAGGGATAAAAGTTCTGTCATGTGCGCCTCCTCATTGTTTGGTCATACAGGCGATGAAAAATCCGTCAGAGCCCTGATCCGGTGTCAGAAGCAACATCCCGCCCGGTGCATTGTAGTGACCGACGGTGAAGGCTTCGGGGCGGAAAGAGGGATTTTCGGACAAAAAGCGTTTGACGACGTCCTGGTTTTCCTCCGGCAACAGGGTACAGGTAGAATAAACCAATCTGCCGCCTTTTTTCAGATAGCCGGAACAGTTCTGCAAAATCGCATACTGTACGCCGGGTAATTTCACGGTATCAGCCGGGTCCTTATAGCGGATCTCCGGCTTTTTGGCAATGACGCCGTACCCCGAACAAGGGACGTCACACAAAACCCGATCGGCACTTTCTTTCCATTGCGGACGTTCAATACGACCGTCAGCGCAAACGGTTTCCAGAATGGTGATACCGAGTCTTTTTGCACCGTCATGTACCAACGATAGCTTGTTTTCATGCAGATCACAGGCATAAATGTGTCCGCGGTTTTTCATACGCATGGCGGCGGTAAAGGATTTGGAACCGGGGCATGCGCACGCGTCAATCATGATCTGCCCCGGTTGCGGGTCCAATACGGCACAGGCGTACTGAGAGGCTGTATCCTGAACGGTAAAAAGTCCGGCATGGAACGCGTCCGATCCGGTTCCGGGCGGGCAGAGGTGCAGTCCCTCCGGCAGCCCTTCCAAAGCTGATACGGAAATATCCAGAGATTTTAACTCTTTTTCCAGCGCCTCGGGTGTGATTTTTAATGTATTCACCCGCACATCCGCGCCGCTTTTGTCACAGGACAGGGAAGAAGCAAGAATAGTTTCCGCTTTTTCCAATCCGAATATGTCTGCCATTCTACGGCAGAGCGGGAGCGGAACGGAGGTGCTGACAGAAAGATACAAAAGAGGGTCTTTTTTTCTGTCCGGAAACGGTATTTGCCCGTCACGGCGCAGATAGGTGCGCAGGATGGCGTTGACAAACCCAGCACTTTTGTGAGGCGCCAAGCGCACCGACTCGTTGACTGCGGCGTGTGCCGGAATGCGGTCCATGTAGCCGATTTGCAAAATGCCGAGCCGCAGTGCCGTGCGGGTTTCGGCGTCAATGTCGTTTCCTTTGCAGTTTGCAAGGGCGTCAATGATATAATCCAGGGTCAGACGGCGCTCGGTGACGCCGTAGACCAATGCGGTCAGAAGAGAACGATCCGCTCCTGACAGATGTGATCTGCAAATTGCAGTGTCCAGAGCGAGATTGGAGTATTGTCCGGCATGTTCGATACGCAAAAGGACCTCTTTCGCCAATGCACGGACATTGGGTTGTTGGCTTTTTTTGTTTAGACTCATGCGAGAATATCCCCCGCATGCAGTTTTCTGCCGTTCAGAAAATCAGCAGCCGACATCTGTTTTTTTCCCTCCGGCAGCACACGCAGAATGCGCAAAACCGTTCCGTTCCCGCAGGCGATGCGGATGCAGCCCTCCTGCGATTCCAGTACGGTTCCCGGTGCGGCATTGACAACGGCGCCGTGTTCAATACGGGAGGTTACGACTTTCAACAGTTTCCCGTCCGGCGTGTGTGTGAAAGCAAGCGGGATCGGAGACAGACCGCGGATCCGGTTGTGCAGAGCGGTTGCGTCGGCGGTAAAATCCAAAATGCAGTCTTCTTTTTCAATTTTGGCGGCGTAGGTTGCACGGGAGTGATCCTGTGCTGTCGGATGCAACGTGCCGGATTTCAGCTTTTTCAGTGTTTCCAACAACAGCTGTGCACCGCAGGAGCCAAGGCGGTCATGGACGGTTTCAAAATCGTCGTCTTCGGCAATCGGAACCGCGCGTGAAAGCAACATGTCGCCCGTATCCACACCTGCGTCCATTTGCATGGTTGTGATACCGGTTTCCGTGCATCCGTCGATGATGGCGCGCTGCATGGGCGCGGCGCCGCGGTAGGCGGGAAGCAGAGATCCGTGAACATTGATACACCCGAAGCGTGGAAAGGAAAGAACATTTTCCGGCAGAATTTTGCCAAATGCCACCACGACGATCAGATCAGGGGCAATTTGTGAAAGGAGAGCGGCAAATTCTTCCGTGCGCAGGGTTTTGGGCTGATAGACGGGAATGCCGTGCGATGCGGCATAGACCTTGACCGGCGGGGGAAGCAGGTTGTATCCGCGTCCCTTGGGTTTGTCGGTCTGTGTCACAACACCGATCACGTTCTCCCCGCTTTCTACCAGCGCCCGCAGGGAAAACAGGGCAAAATCCGGTGTCCCCATAAATAAAATCCGCATAGGTAATTCCTCCGTTGCTTCTTATTCCAACTCTTCCGGGTCTACCATGCGGATTGCGCAGTCGGTAAACAGCTTTCCGTCCAGATGGTCGATTTCATGGCAAAATGCGCGGGCAAGCAGGCCTTCTCCACGGTATTCAACCGTTTCTCCTTTTCGATTGAGCGCACGCACCGTTACATACATGGGACGATGTGTAATCCCCCATTTTCCGGGAATGGAAAGACAGCCTTCCATTTCTTCCTGCTCGCCTGCATAAGCGACAATGCGCGGATTGATCAGCTCATACACCTCGCCCGGTTCACACTCCACAACTGCGATACGGCGCAAAACACCGACCTGCGGTGCCGCAAGACCGCAACCGTCCGCGCGGCG
Organism: Clostridium sp. CAG:448; assembly: GCA_000433415.1. Taxonomy (GTDB): domain Bacteria; phylum Bacillota; class Clostridia; order Oscillospirales; family CAG-272; genus CAG-448. The sequence goes on along the minus strand of FR890566.1, from coordinate 15,151 downwards.
CATGGTTTCCACCATGTCGTCGATCAGCGTCAGAATACGCGGTGTGATGGATTCTACCGGGCGGCAGATTTTACGCAGTGTTTCGTCGCCCTCTTTGAGAATGGTTCTTTTTGCCATGATTGATCTTTCCTTTCCGTTCGGTATTCCGGAGGCAGACCGATCTGTCTGTCCCGGATTTTGGTTTTCTTCTCTACTATCGTTTTACAGCCCGGATGGGTTGAAATCAATACTGAGTGTGGGTTTTTTAATATCTGTGCCGAACCAACAGAGCAAGTGATCGAATAATTCCCGTGAACGTCGGTTCAGGCGGCATTTGATAACCAACCGCATCCGATATTTTCCGTCTACCCGATAAACCGGTGCCTCAAAGGGACCGTATACAATCACGGCGACGTCCGAAAATTCCATATGGACGGCGCGGATGATCTCTTTGGGAAGAAGCGGTGTGCAAAGCAGCAACGCCTTTTCATCGGAGCAGGTCAGCGTCATAAGGACAATGTCGCAGAAGGGGGGAAATACAAGCAGTTTCCGAAGCCTGATTTCAGAGGCAAAGAAATGTTCATAGTTTTGATCACATGCCATCCGGATAATCTCATTGTCGGGATTGTTGGTCTGAATAATTGCATGCCCTGGCTTCTCCCCTCTGCCAGCGCGCCCAATGACCTGCGTCAAAAGAGAAAAGGTGTTTTCATTGGCACGGTAATCGTCCAAATAAAGCGAAGCATCCGCCAAAAGAACGCCGACCAAGGTCACTCCCGGAAAGTCGTGTCCTTTTGTGACCATTTGCGTGCCCAAAAGAATGTCCGCCTCGCCCTGCCGGAACTGGCTGAGAATCCGGTCGTGCGCAAATTTGGTTGCTGTTGTATCTGCATCCATGCGCAGAATTCTTGCACCCGGACAAAGTTCTGAGAGCTCCTGTTCGATCCGCTGCGTTCCGTAGCCGACGTGGACAAGATGCGGGGATGAGCAATTGGGGCAAACCTTTGGCACCTGCATGCGTCTGCCGCACCAGTGGCAAACCAACTCCCCGTCTTCATAGGTGCCGCGCTTGGTGTGATAATTCATTGCGACCGAACAGGACGGGCAACGGATTGCCTCGCCGCAGGCGCGGCAGCTGACCAAATGATTGTAGCCGCGCCGGTTCAGAAAGAGAATGGACTGCTCTCCTCTTGCGTGTGTTTCGCAGATTTCACGGGCGAGCAGCGTGCCCAGCGGCGTGACGTTGCCACCCTGGGCTTCTTTTCGCATATCCACTACTGTTACTTTGGGCAGGGCAACGTTGCCGTAGCGTTTGGAAAGGCGGATCAACTGATAGCGACCTTCGGTTGCCCGCTGATAGCTTTCCAAAGAAGGAGTCGCAGAGGCAAGCAGAAGCAGGGCGCGATTGTTGGCGCACCGCCAGCGTGCAACGTCTCTGGCATGATATTTTGGGTTCTGATCGGACTTATAAGTATGTTCCTGCTCTTCGTCAATGATTAGCAGACCGAGATTTTGCACCGGCGCAAACACTGCCGAGCGGGTTCCGACGACCACGTTTGCCTCTCCTGCACGGATGCGGCGGAAAGAATCCAACCGTTCCCCTGCGGACAGAGCGGAGTGAATGACCGCTACATCATTGCCGTAACGGGAGCAGAAGATGGCAAGCGATTGCGGAGTCAGTGCTATTTCGGGCAAAAGCAGGATGACGCCTCTGCCTTTGGCGCGTACTTCGTCAATCAGGCGGAGCATGACGCTGGTTTTTCCGCTTCCGGTCACACCGTGCAACAGCGCCGCCTGTGCTTTTCCGGTTCCGAACAGATCGGATAAAGTACGGTATGCCGCCTCCTGCTCCTCGTTCAGCACTATGGGGGAGGGGTTCGCGACAGTGTCGACCGCATACGGATTGCGATCTACTTTGCGGACGGTTGCGGTTAGAATTCCTTTTTCCGTGAGTGCACGGAGCTGGGACCTTCCCGCCTCGGACACAGCGGAAATTTCCTCTGCGCACATGCCCTCCGGTGCACGCAGAAGCAGTTCCAGTACCGCCTTTTGCTTCGGTGTTGTTTTGGGCGCATCCATCAGCGCGCGGACTTCATCCTGCGGCAGGGCGAGCGTATAGATGGTTACAACCTTGCCCGCCCCTGCCTCGCGCACTTCGGAACAACTGCTGATCAGTTCCTTTTCGCGCAGTGCCGCAATGGATGCGGTTACCTTTGCACCGAATTTGGCACGCAAAGCGTCCAATGAGACGGCACCGGATTGCGCGGTGCGCGTCCGGATATAATCAAATACAAACAAATCCGCCGGCGACAAACTACCGACGGATAAACCTATCTGGTCCGTTGCCGGTCGGAAGTATTCCACAAGCTTGGAAAGTGCCGCCGGGGGTACCAGGCAACGAACGGCATCACCGATCGTGCAAAGGGTTTGTTCTTTCAGATAAAGGCAGAGTGCAAGCATTTCCTCGTCCAGAGAAAAATTTGCAGCACAACTGCTGACGATCGGCTTCAGTTCATCAAATCCGGTTTTGGCTGGCAGGGAAGTCACGAGGGCGAGCTGTTTCCGGTTGCTTTTTCCGAAGGGAACCGCAACAAAAGAACCCGGTACGGCAGTTGCACGCAGATCACGCGGAATGAAATAATCATAAGGGTGATCAATGGCATACGGAACATCCAAAAGGTAGACCCGTGCGATTTCACCGTTTGCGTAGTGTGGCATCTGACCCGCGCCCCCCTTTCTTATGCAGTGACTTTTGCAGGATACTTATTCCTCGCTTTCCTCGGGAATGCCGTCAAACCGATATTTCTTGTCTTCCTCCGGATCTTCATCGTCCTGAATGACAATGGGATCTGCCAGCGTTTCGGGCGCAAGGGAAGAAAAGTCATACTGACTGTCCTGATTCGGTTCCTGCTCGCTCTCATCGCGGACGATTACATAGTCTCCGTGATAAATTTTGTCAATCGCAACGATGACTGCTTTCTCGTCGCGCAATTCACGGTCGATCATACCGACCATAGATTTATCGCCGTCCTTGACACCTGCGAGCTCCCGCTCCGCCTGTTCCCGCTGGCGCATATATTCCGCCGTAATCAGGCGGGCGCACTTCGCCGTGGCAAGCGCAATTTCATAACGATTGAATTTTCCGTTCTGGGTCAGTTCATTGATGGTTGGATGAAGCATACTTTTTATCCTTTCACTCGTTTATATGAGGTTGTTTTTCGTTTGCGGATCGCGGATACATTTATTCGTCCGGATCTTCCTGGTCGTCTTCGTCGGTGTCATTCAGACGTGCGGCAATGGTCTCGGTTTGCAGGGCAGAGAGAATGACGTGTTCGGAATCGGTGATAATCACCGCCCGTGTTCTGCGCCCGCTGGTGACATCAATGACACGACCGCCGGCACGTGCATCCTGAATCAGACGTTTGATTGGTGCGGGATCCGGACTGACCAGCGTCACAATTCGATCTGCCGCTACCATATTGCCATAGCCGATACTGATGAACTTCATGTTTCTTTACCTTTCCTTCTGTCCGTATTGCGGAAAGCTCCGGAAGTATTGCTGAAAACTTTCTGTTTAGATAGGATTATTCGATATTCTGAATCTGTTCACGCACTTTTTCCAGTTCGGTCTTGACATCCACAACTTTGTGCGCAATCTGTGCGTTCGCACATTTGGAACCGATGGTATTGATTTCGCGGTTCATTTCCTGCAAAAGGAAATCGATGCTTCTGCCGACCGGCTGCGTCTGTGAAGCGAAGTTTTCGTAGGCGCACAGGTGAGAACGCAGACGTACCAGCTCTTCGTCAATTGCCATTTTATCCGCCGCGACGGCGCACTCGGTCAAAAGCCTTGTTTCGTCCGCCTCGGTGTGCAGGTCGGCAAGCAGGGAACGGATCCGTTCTGCGAGCCTGTCCCGGTAGGTTGCCGCATCTTTTGCGGAAAGCGCCTCAATTTCATTGATCAGGTCGGTGATTGTGCGGAATTTTTCGGAAAGGTCCGCACGAATGCGCTCTCCTTCTGCCAGGCGTGCCTGCAAAAACGCATCGGTTGCCTGTGCCAGGACTGCGGAAATCGATTCCCACTCTTCGGCTTCTTTTTGCAGTTGCTCCTGTGCTGTCGGCGGGCGTTTGGCAGTGAATACGGCGGGATTGTTTGCAAGCGTCATCACACTGATGTCGTCTGCCAAAATATAAGTGTCCCGCAACTCATAGAGTGCCTCAAGATAGGCCTTTGCATATGCATGATCCACCCGGATCACCGGTTCTTCTTCTGCGGCGGATTGCACACTGACCGTTACTTCCACCTTGCCGCGCGATACGCCACGGGAAAGAATGTACGGTTTGACCTTTTCCTCTAAATAGGACATGGATCGCGGCAGGCGCACGGCACAGTCCAGGTACCGGTTGTTTACCGACCGGATTTCCACCGTAATTTGCCTGTCACCGACATCCGCCGTTGCGCGTCCGAACGCCGTCATACTACGAAACACACACATTCCCCCAATCTATGGCATACACCAATATTTTAACCCATTTTTCCTGTTCTGTCAAGAGATTTTTGAAATTTCCACGTGAATCCTGCACACAAACCGTTTCTGCATACCGGGAAAAAAGGAAATGAATGAGTCGAGGGGAACCGGCGGACAAAATCGGAACAGAAGATCCCGGAACAGATCAGAGAATCCGTTCCGGGACCGTGTTTCAGACCAACAGATATTTGATGCCTTTGAGCGATTCCGGACTGTCCGGACTATCTGCCGTCGGGAGCGGATTTCCGGCGCTTACGGCTGAGATAGGGCGCATGTAACGCTTCGCTACGCTCCACAGTGTGTCATTTGGGGCAGGATAGCAGAGGACATATTCGCCGCGGCGCGGCACGGTTTCGCCGTCAAAGGATGCTTTGTCCAGAACCGTGATCGGGGTATTGCTCCAGAATCGGGCGGCAACCGCAATTTCCGCATCAATGCCGATGCGTTCGCCGTCAATTCGCCCGCGGCAGGTCAGAATGTGGGTGTCCGCACAACAGTCGGACGCGTTCCCTCCGTCTGTTTCATAGCGGAAGGGCAGTTCGATTTCCGCACTGCTCATTTCGCCGTCCGGATTGCGCAGAAGAACCCAGAAAACTGCTGTGCCGGCAAGCTGGCACATGCCGCGTTCCCGCCTCATTTCCGCATACCTTGTCTCCCCGCTGATGTCCAGAATTTTTGCGCCGGGGTCGATGCCTGCTTCCTGCAAAGGAAGGGAATCACTGAGCGTGAAATTGCCGTTGACACATTTTTGTGCCTGCGGGATCAGAAGGTTTTCATAGGTGCAAACGGTGGGTTTCTGTGTGGAGTAAAGATCCTTCAAATAGGTAAAGGTACTGTTTTTTTGTGCAAATACATCCAAAAGAATGCCTGCCTCTGTCATGATGCCGTCCTCTGTCATTTCCACGGAAAGTTCCGTGCAGCATCCCTTTGCACAGCACTGACTGTTGACAGTGACACCCTCCAGATCAACCGCCTGCGAGAAGGGAATTTTGCGCAAGAGGGTCTGGTAGGTATCTTCTTCCGCCTCCCCTGCAATCAGAAGTTTGAGCAGAAGCTCACCCCGACAATTGACAGCTCCATTTCCGGCTGCAATTTCGCCGATCAGAATTTCTCCTTCCGCACACACAATCCGAACCTCACCGTTTCGATTGTCCGGTATGATCGTGTCTCCGACGCGCAGAATTTCCCCTGTTCCGTGCAGGAATTCCGAGGTACTGCATGTTTCCTGCAATGTTTCCGGGGCGCTATTTTGTACATCCGCATCAATTCCGCCGGACAGTTGCCGGTTGCCGCAGATGTGCACGGTTGTACGCAGACGGCAACGGATGGTCAGTTTGCGTGCGGCGCTGACACGACCGGTCACATTTTCCGTCGCGCAGTCGGCGTGACAGGTAACGGTGTCGGTGTCCGGTATTGCGTCTTCACAGGGAACGGTTACGCCGTATTCGGCTGTCAGGGGGGCGCAGTACAGTTTGCCGTCATTTCCCATATAGAGTACGTAATAATCGACATTTCCGCTGATTTCCGCATTCCCCGCACCTACATAGCACGCCGGAGGCAGAACCACCGGACGAATATGGAGCAGGCGCTTGATCTCCGGTTGGTAATCCGGTAAAGAGTAGTCGCCGGACAGCTCGGTTACGGTCTCCTTTTCCAACAGAGGCATCTGTATTATTGCCCCTTCCGTGTTGTTCCAATCCATCTTTCATCTCTCCTTTGCAGACGGGCAGACCATTTATCCGCCGTAAAATTCTTCGCTACATCCTATGTCACACGGCGGGAAAATATGACAGGCAGTGGCGTAAGAAAAACGCAAAAATGCGGTTGCGCCGATCTCCCGATGAGGAAAGATCCGGCGCAACCGCATTCGGCTGCAAACGATGGAAGAGTTTATTTGGCTGCAGGGGTCATGCTGCCGTCCGCAATACTGGAGGTACCGTCACATTTGACCGCTTCTCCGCCCACGGTATAGGTGATTTTCGCGTTCCCGGAGACTGTTACGGACTGAGATGCCTGCAAACCGTCCGAATCGGCGGTCAGATTGACGACAGCGTCTTCCGTGATCAGAATGAAGCCCTTTCCGGTTTTCAGACTGTCCGACTTGATCGCATCGTCGCAGGCAAGAATATTGACCTGCGCATCGCCCTGAACGGTTACGCTGTTGTTGCCCTTGATGGCATTGTTGATCGCCTTGACCGTGACCGTGCCGTTTTTGATGACGATGTCGTTTTTACACCCGATACCGTTGTTGTAATTTGCATTTACAATCAGTGTGCCGCCGCCCTTGATGGTCAGATCGTCTGCGGCATAAATGCAGGCATTCGGCTTGGTTTCGCCGGCGGTTTCGTAGACATAACTGGAGGCGTCGGTCAGGGTATTGACTGTCCCTTTTTTGAGATCAATGTATACACGGTCCGCGCTCTTGACATAAATGACAGCAGAAGTAGAGCAACTTGCGGTGAAGTTGTCAAGCAGAAGCGTCAATCTCTCTTCCTTCGGAATATCCACAACAATGGTACCGTCGCTCAACGTGCCGCTCAGCTTATAAGTGCCGCTTTTCTTGAAGATCAAAGAGGTGCCGCTTGTTTCATGTTCCGGCGTTCCGGTGTATTTGAAATCCGAACCGTTGAAATCAAACGTGTAGTCAATCACATCTTTGCTGTCCTCGGCGGTGCCGGAATCCGCAGGGGCGCCGGAATCCGCAGCGGTGGTTTCGTCCGATTTGTCGACCTTGTCACCGCATGCAATCAGCAGGGAAGCCGACCCGACCAGAAGAATGGCGGTGAGAAGCAGAGAGAGAATTTTGTTTTTCATAATCAGTGATGCTCCTTTTCTGTACGTACGGAAAAATGTATTCCGAATGATGTAACAGTATACCTGTCAACTGTGACTGTTTCATGATTTTCCGGCGAAAAAATGACGGAAGAGTACGCATTCCACTCGTCAGCCCAGCGTGACTGTCACGATAAAGCCGCTGTCATTGTCTCCGGAAATTTCGTACGTGTATGTGCTGTCCTGCGGAACGGGAATTTCGGTCAGTTCCTTGCCGGTGGAGGCAGGGACATAGTAGATTTCATAGGTGATACCGTTGTCCGCCTTGAAGCGCAGGTGCTTGCCGGAGTACGGATACTGCTTCAACAGTGTCAGGTAATCCTCCAGACAATAAATTGCGGTTTGGCTGCCGCTGACGGGCTCCTGTGCAGCGGGCGTCTGCGTACCGGTCGTTGTTGTCTGTGCTTCGGTTTGTGCGGAATCCGATCCTGCCGTGCCGTGCGTCATATACCATGCATGCGGGTAGCCGACATAACGGAAGTAGTTGGTGTAATTACTGATCCCGGTATGTGCATCATGCCCGTCCGGATAGCGGACAATAAATCCGAATTCGTAGCAATGGTCGAATATCCAGCCATAGGTTGCCAAATCCCCCTTCAACTCACCGGCTTTTTGTCCGTCGTAGGTGCGCAGTGCGCAGGCGAGACCAGTGTGACTGTCACTGTATCCCGCGGCAATGGAGCTGGCGAGATTTTTCTGCTCGTCATAGGTCCGGTATGCGGAAGTAATGTTTACGTTGGTGTTGCCGGAATGCTCATAGAACTTTACAAGCATATTGTGTATCTGGGAAGCGGCAGGCTCGCGCAAGCGGATACTGGTATCCGCGAGCTGATAAACGCTCCCGGAGCCGTTCAGCTTGGGAACCGGATTGTTTTGCCGGTATGTGTACATGCTGATCAGCCCCTCTTCCTTTTCGGGAAAAGTGAATGCGTGCGAACCGTTGACCAGCACAAGATTGCCGGTTTTGACATCCGAAGTCGCCTTGGTGATGGTTGTATAGTTAATCTTAAAGTTTTTTCCGTCCTGATTGTCCGTACCGTTTGATTTGGTACCGCTGCCGCTGACGTTGTGAATGACGAGAATCAGCAGACAGACCACCAGAAGAACGGTGGCGACGGAGATCAGCATAATCAGGAAGCGGACACGGTTGTCCTTATTTGCGTATTGGTTGGAATTCATTCGATACCTCCGTTCCGCCCCGGCAGTGCGGGGCATAAAGTCTCAAGAGCACGACCGGGGCGTCTTTGTATGCGATTTATTCGCTCAGTGCGTCTTTGATGGAAAAGTCCATGCGTCCTTTCTTGTCAAGACCCATATATTTGACCTTTACGGTATCGCCGAGCTTGATGCCGGCGTCCTCGACCTTCTCAATCCGGCGAGGCGCGATCTTGGAGATGTGAACCATGCCCTCTTTGCCGGGAGCGTATTCCACAAAGCAACCGAATTCTTTGATGCCGGTTACCTTTCCGGTGTAGACCTGACCTACCTCCGGCTCAAATACGATGACGGAAATGGCAGCCTTTGCCGCTTCTGCCTGATCGGCGTTGACGGCGGCGATATGAATCGTTCCGTCATCATCAATATCGATTTTTGCACCGGTATCTGCCACGATCTTCTGAATGACCGCGCCGCCCTTGCCGATGACCTCACGGATCTTATCGGGATCAATATGCATGGTGGTCATTTTGGGCGCATAGCGGGAAACCTCTGCGCGCGGAGCGGGAATTGCTTTGAGCAGAACATTGTCAATGATATAGTCACGTCCGGCATGTGTCTGTTCCAATGCCTGGCGTATAATCTCGGGTGTCAGACCGTCGACCTTCAGATCCATCTGAATGGAAGTGATACCCTTGTGCGTACCTGCTACCTTGAAGTCCATATCTCCGTAGAAATCTTCCAGACCCTGAATGTCGATCATGGTATCCCACGAACCGTCCTCCGCGGTAATCAGACCGCAGGAGATGCCGGCAACCGGAGCCTTGATCGGAACACCGGCGTCCATCAGAGCCAGCGTGGAACCGCAGACGGATCCCTGCGAAGTGGAGCCGTTGGAAGAAACCACATCGGAGACCAGGCGGATTGCGTAGGGGAATTCCTCCTCGGAGGGAAGCACGGGAACCAGGGAACGCTCTGCCAAGGCGCCGTGACCGATCTCACGTCTGCCGGGGGAGCGAACCGCTTTGGCTTCACCGGTCGAGAAACCGGGCATATTGTAGTGGTGCATATAGCGCTTGGAGGTTTCGCTGTCGATTCCGTCCAGCATCTGCGCCTCGGACAGGGTTCCCAGGGTTGCGGCAGTCAGTACCTGCGTCTGACCTCTGGTAAACAGACCTGAGCCGTGCACACGCGGCAGAACACCGACCTCGGCTGCAAGCGGGCGGATTTGATTCATCGCTCTGCCATCAACACGCTTCTTGTCCACCAGCAGCCAACGGCGAACGATCTTCTTCTGAATTTTGTAGACCAGCTCATCCATCTGGGTGGGCAGGTCGGGATACTCTTCGGAGAACTGCGCAAGAATTGCGTCCTTGATCGGTACCATAGCGGCGTCGCGGACATTTTTGTCATCGGTATCCAATGCCTGCATGACATCTTTTTCGCAGAAAGCAAAAATCTTGTCAAACATGTCATGGTCCAACTCACAGGACGGGTAGGCAAATTTGGGTTTGCCGATTTCATCAACGATGGCATTGATGAATCCGAGCAGATCTTTGATTTCTTTATGCGCAGTCATGATAGCTTCAAACATGGTATCGTCGTCTACCTCGTTGGCGCCTGCCTCGATCATGACCACCTTCTTCATGGTAGCGGCGACCGTCAGCTGCAGATCGCTCTTTTTCTGCTGTTCCTCATCCGGGTTGACAACCAGCTTGCCGTCAACAAGACCCATGAACACGCCGCCGATCGGTCCGTTCCACGGAATATCGGAGATTGCAAGCGCGGTGGAAGCGCCGATCATTGCAGTGATTTCGGGGGAGCAGTCGGGATCGACAGACATCACGATCAGAGTCAGTGCTACGTCGTTGCGAAGATCCTTCGGGAACAACGGACGGATGGGGCGGTCGATGACACGGCTGGTCAGGACGGCTTTTTCGCTCGGTTTTCCCTCTCTCTTGAGGTAGCCGCCGGGAATTTTGCCGGCAGCATACATCCGTTCGTCAAAGTCGACGGACAGGGGCAGAAAGTCGATGCCGTCACGGGGCTTTTCGGATGCGGTTGCACAGCAGAGAACGGCAGTGTCACCATAGCGGCAAAGCACGGAGCCGTTGGCAAGTCCAGCCATTTTTCCGCTTTCGATCACCAGCGGTCTGCCGGCAAGGGTGTAATGAAATACCTTGTGTTTTTTGAACTCCATAGCGGAGCTGATAATTTCCTGCATTTTCAGGGAATCCTCCATTCATTTCATTTTGTCTTTTTATGGTTTCCCCGTGGCGTTTCAGTACTTAAACAACCGTCGGAGGACAGTGCGCAGCGCGAGACTCCGGCATTTGTTTAAGTTCTGAACCAGTCACGGGCAAAATCACGGATAAGAAAAGAGAGAGGAGGAACGGTGGCAGAAGCCGCCGCCCTCACTCCCGCGAAGATCACTTTCTGATATTCAGCTTGTTGATGATGGCGCGGTAGCGCTCAATATCAACCTTCTGGAGATAATTGAGAAGGTTTCTTCTGTGACCAACCATCTTGAACAGACCGCGACGGCTGTGGTTGTCCTTCTTGTTTGTCTTCAGATGCTCGGTCAGATTTTTGATCCGATAGGTCAGGATCGCAATCTGTACTTCCGGGGAGCCTGTGTCACCCTCGTGGATGGCATACTCCTGAATAATCGCTTGTTTTTCTTCTGCTGTCATTTTTGTTTTCACCTTTCAAAAACAGATTTTTGCATCGATACGGCTGCCACAGCAGGCGGCGGGTGAAGTGTCGTAGAAAACGACCGTATATCCGCATACCGTGCCATCGTCATGCACCACTGATTATAGCACATCCTTTCCGGTTTGTAAAGGGGTTTTTTCGCTTTTTTTCAATAACTTTGTGCAAACCTTGTTCCATTACCCGGCGCCCGGTGTGTTTACTGCTTTTTCCTTTGTCGGTGCCCGGTGAGCAGTTCCTTTCCGCTCCGGATCAGCGTTACGGTTCCGGCAAGCGTCATCATCCCACCAAAGCACTTGCGCAGAACCGCGGGCGGGATCAATCGGGACAGATACGTGCCTGCAAGCGCGCCGATCACCCCTGCAAGAATCATGGGCGGTAGGTGAGAAAAGAGAATTTTTCGCTTGCGAAAATGGAAAAACAGCGCACCGGCGGACGAAATGACAAAAAAGAGCAGATTCAGCCCCTGTGCCTGTAATTGTCCGATGCCGTGAAAAAGCGTCAGCCAGAGGGTGAGCAATCCGCCGCTGCCGATTCCCATACCGGTCAGCAGTGCGATGCCGAATGCAATCAGAAAATTGATGACAATCATGGAAATTCCTCCTTACCGAAACAGAAGACTGATGCCTGACCAGATGACCAGGAGTGCGAATAACACACGCAGGAGTGCCGGATTGATCCGGTCAAGCAGGACGGCGCCGCACAGACCGCCGGTAATCGCCGGTAACAGGAGCGGGGAAAATCCGGTGAAGGACACGGCACCGCTGTGTAGATATGATAATCCGGCGCTCAGAGAGATGGGAAGCGTGACGCACAGCGCATTGGCAAACACATCCCGTTTCTGCAATTCTCCGTCCGTACAAAGACGGTTCAGCGCAAAGACCAGCAGAATGCCGCCGCCCGCACCGCAAAGGCCGCTGATGATGCCTGCGAGCAGTGAGGAGACGGAAAGAAACCACCGCCGTCCGTGCAGACGGCTTTGTTCGGGTTGTTGTGACATGGCAGAACTCCTTTTTGGGTGGCTGCCGGATTTTTGAAAAATATCTCTTGCAATCCGACGGCAAACATGATATAATAAAACGGAATGTAACTGTAAAAACAATTCCATTGTAAAAAGTTTATCCCCTTTGTCCGACTTTATGTGGCACGGGGTGGAAGGGATGGGAATATGGCAGAAAAAAACACAACCGGGACGAAGGTGAACGCGTCTACCGCAAAGAAATCGGACGTACAGCCGGAGGCGGAAAAGAAGCGTTCCGCCGCTTCATCCGACGATAAAAAAGGAAAAACTTCCGCAGAGGACCGGCGTCGTGCGCAACGGGCGGCGGAAGCGGAGGAACTTGCCGCACAACAGAGAAGGGAACGTCGCACGAAAAATATGACATGGATATTGATCCTTGTCGGCGCGGTTCTTCTGATTTTGATGATCTTTGATTGGGTCAGTATTTTCGGCATGAAGGTGGCGGACGGAGATCCCGGCACGCATTTGTTGGGGATTGCGGGATTCTACTTCTTCCACGCGCTGTACGGCGTGCTCGGATACGGGATGATTCTGATTCCGGCGGCGCTTTTCTGGCTGGGGATCAGATGGCGCTCGTCTGTGCGGGAGAGAACAGTGGTGGCGAAAATTGTCAGCGCCTGTACCTTCCTTTTGCTGTTTTCGGCGATGTTGCATCTGATCTTCAACTGGACGCAGATGCGGGATCAGAAGTATACATGGGAGGCGGTCGGTCGCCTGTTTAACGAGGGGCAGCGCCTCCGCAGCGGCGGTGTTCTGGGCGGTTCGCTTTCCGTCGGACTGATGAAACTGTTACGGTATGTCGGCAGCCTGATTGTATATATCATCGGACTTTGCGTCAGCCTTGTCTTTTTCCTTGGCTTGGATCCGACTGTCATTATTGACCGTATTCAGGCAAAGGTGCAGCAAAAGGCGCAGCTTCGTGCCCAGGAACATGCGGCACAGGGGGCAAAAAAGCGCGAGGAATCCGAGCGTCGCAAACAGGAAGCGGCTCACGATGCGGCGCTGAAGAAGGCGGAAAGAGCGGCACAGAAGGAAGCCGCACGGCGTGAAGCACTTGCCGCAAAGGAAAAAGCAGAGGAAGAAGAACCGGATGAATCCGATACAGAGGATGCCGCGGTATCGGACGACGGAGAGGATACTCCGGCACCTGTTGCCGAGACGGGTGACAACCGTGCACAGACCGCGCCGGCTGCGAAGGCGGAGGACGAGGAAGCGTCAGCCGGAGAATCGGATGCCTTTGATGATGACGCCGAAGCAGAGCGGGTCTTCCCACGCAACGGTGGAGCGAGATACACGGACAGAGCATCTGCCGGAGCGGAGGATATTGTCGAAGACGAAGATATCGAGGTGGATATGCCGCAGGAGGCGACCGATGCGGATATGCCGGATGCGCCGTTGCCGGAGGGGTATGAGCGAGCCGACGATGATGACAGCGTTTTGTCGGAACGCTACAAGGACGATACCGTCGGTGCATGGGCACATGCGATTTATGACGGCGAGACTGCGGAAAAAACGGCTGACGGAAATGAAGGCGTAAAGGGCGGAATTTCCGCCGCACAGGCGGGCGAGAATGCCGATGAGACTGCGGAAGAGGGAGACGAAAAGGAACATGACTATGTGTTCCCGCCGCTGACGCTGTTGAAGGAAGGCAGTAATGAATACGGCGGCAATCCCGCGGAAATGCAGGAGAATATTGCGGTTCTGCGGCAGACGCTGGAGAGTTTCCGGATCAAGGTCAAGGACATTACCGGCGTGCGCGGACCGACAATCACCCGATATGAGGTCAAGCCGGAAGCAGGTGTGCGTGTGCACGCGATTTCCAATCTGCAGGATGACATTGCACTG
>FR890566.1:0-1016 GCA_000433415.1 Clostridium sp. CAG:448 | reverse complement strand
CCCGGCAAGCGGGCAGTCGGTATCGAGGTGCCGAACGACAATCCGTCTGCGGTCAACCTGCGCAACCTGTTGGAGGCGCCCGATTTTGTCAATCATAAATCAAAGATTGCCGCCGCGCTCGGCGCGGATGTTGCAGGCAAACCGGTGATCTGCGATATCGAAAAGATGCCCCACTTGCTGATTGCAGGTACAACGGGCTCCGGTAAATCGGTTTGTATCAACTCCATTATCATGAGTATTCTGTATCACGCAAAGCCGGAAGAGGTGAAGCTGATTCTGATCGACCCGAAAAAAGTCGAGTTCAACGTCTACAAGGATATTCCGCATCTGTGCACGCAGATTGTCAGCGACCCCAAACGTGCCGCGGGTGCGTTGCAGTCGGCGGTGACCGAGATGGAGCACCGTTTTGAGCTGATTGAAGATGTGGGTGTGCGTAATATTCAGGGCTATAACGAAATTACCAAAAACGATCCGGAACGTCCTTTCATGCCGCGTATTGTAATCATTATCGATGAGTTGGCAGACCTGATGATGACGGCACCGGATGAAGTGGAAACCGCAATCTGCCGGATTGCGCAGAAAGCAAGAGCGGCGGGCATTTACCTGATTATCGGTACACAGCGTCCGTCCGTAGACGTCATTACGGGTCTGATCAAGGCAAATGTGCCTTCCCGTATCGCTTTTACGGTGGCGTCGCAGGTGGACTCGCGTACCATTATCGATATCAGCGGCGCAGAGAAGCTGTGCGGACGCGGTGATATGTTGTATGCGCCTGTCGGATCACCGAAGCCCAAGCGTGTGCAGGGTGCTTTTGTCAGCGATGCCGAGGTGGAAGAGGTCGTGAGCTATGTCAAATCCCACAATACGCGTGTTCATTACGATGAAGTCTTCACACGCCATATCGACGAAGAAGCCGCAAATGTCGGCAATGCCGGCAAAAAGGCAGGTGACGGCGGCGGAATGGGCACCATGGCTGGCGGCGGCGATGATGACGCGAAGCTGTGGGAGGCTGTAGA
>FR890565.1:2357-4430 GCA_000433415.1 Clostridium sp. CAG:448 | reverse complement strand
GCACGTTCCGCGGCAACGGCGGATCCGTACTGTGTATCATTGAGTTCAAAACTGACAGGAATGCCGGGAAAAGCAACGATACCGGTGCTGATAACCACAGGCAATGTCAGAGTTTCGGCTCGTTCTATATATTCGGACATATCGGGTAATTCAAGATCCTTTCTTCACTGTCTCCGCCGCACGGGGGAGACGTTTGTTTTATATCTGAAAGTACAAAAAGCGACAATAATTCATTATCGACTCATTATAGCACACCGTTTCCGAAAAATCCATAGTTTTGCCGGAATATTTACAATTTATATATATATTCCGCCGTTTGAGCACCCATAACGCAGAAAAATGCGCTGTCGGCTTAGTCCGACAGCGCATAGGGCAAGGGAAAAGCACAGCCAGGATCCGTCGTTGCATGCTTGATACCATGAGATTGGTATTCCGCAACACCCGGTGGCAGCTGTGCCTCGCAAACGATCGGGGATTTCCAATCGGCTTTCTCATTATACCCGATTTGCCTGTGTTTGTAAATATCCATTTTCACCATTTTTTTCGCCGGATTTTTGTGATAAAAATTACACCGAAAAATTCTTGCCGAAAAATAGGTACTTTTCTGTCGTTTTTTACGAGCGACATGCAATTACGCCTCATGTCGTAGGAACAAATGTTTTCTTTGATCGGCGGAGTCCGGCGGATGCCTGCGGGACGAACGGCGCATGGCACGCAGAATTTCACGTTCTTCCGCCCCGAAAATGCCGGTAGCGCAGAGCAGGGCAAGATAGAGCAGTGCGGAGGTTGCGGCATGAACGGCGAAGGACAGCCAAACGGGGGTGATACTGCCGGTCAGCGGCTGAAAAAGCAGGCGGGATGCACATGTTGCGCCGATCACACAGGTCACCGGACCGAATACCTGATGCCAGAGGCGCGGGCGCATACCGGTCACGCGGAGCATACGGGTGATGCTCAGGGTGGTGTTGAGCGTTTCCGTCACGTAAATGGTGATGATATAACCGTTCAGACCCATTACGGGCAGGAGAATCCAAACCAGCAGAACGGACACGGCGGCGTCAATGATATTGACATTCATGGAATAAACCTGTTCCCCCATTCCTTTGAGGATGGCATCTACCGCACTGTCCACATACATGATCGGAATCAGGGGTGCCAACCGGCGGATAAAGAGAACCGTTTGTGCAACATTGCCCGTGCCGGCTACCGCGCACCCCAGCTCTTCGGAAAAGCAAAGCATCACCCCGGAGACGCCCACCGCAAAAAACATGGACAGCGTAAAAATGCGGAAGGCGATGCGGCGGATACGCGCGGTATCCGCAAGTACGCGGCTCTCCGCCACCTCGGGGATCAGAAGCCCGGAGAACGAGGTGATAAAGGCGGAGGGAAACAGCACAACGGGTAAAACCATACTGTGCAGAATTCCGAATGCCGACAGCGCCGCTTTCCAGCTTGCGCCGCTCTTTTTCAGCCCCCGGGGAATGAGAATGTGCTCGACGGTGACAAGTCCGGAACGTACATAGGCACTGCACGCAACCGGAAGACCGATTGCGAGCAGTTTTCCCCACATGGAACGGTCGCCGCCTGCCGGCGCATCGGAAAAGGTCCGGGAGCTGTCACGCAGGTAAAGAAAAGCGGACAGCGCAAGTGCGATTGCTTCGGACAATGCGCCGCCGATTACCAACGCAAGGCAGGCGTATTCGATGCCGCGCGGCAGAAACAGAGAGAGAAAGAAAACGGTCAGAAAAATCCGTGCACCCTGTGCAAGAATCTGTGCCGCCGCATTGCGCCCGACACGGCGCACGGCGGTAAAGTAGCCGGAGAGGCAGGAGCAAACCGCAATCGGGGGAAGAGTCAGTGCGAGAACCCGGAGCGCCCGCACGGTGCGCACATCGCCGATCAGGGTGGCTCCGAGCGGTTGCGCCAAAGCAAAAAGGAGGATGCCGGCTCCGGTGCCAAAGAGCAGTGCGTAAAGCGTTCCCGCACGGACGGCGGATCGGGCAGCCTGCTGATCGCCCTTTCCCAGTGCTTCCGAGATCAGACGCGTCATGGCAAGTCCGATGCCGGAAGTTG
>FR890565.1:0-2274 GCA_000433415.1 Clostridium sp. CAG:448 | reverse complement strand
TTTGTAACATAGATATTGAAAGTGACTCCGACTCCCCGCATCACCAGCGAGACTGCGACCAGCAGTGACGAGTTCAGAAAAAAGCGTCTGGTGCGTGAGCAGTTCTGCGACATATATTTCCTTCCTTTCTGTTTCTTTCTCCGATTCCGAAAAACCCGGTCAAAGTGTCCGATACCATGGTATGACGGAATTTTGTTTTCTATGCCGGGGGGTTTACAAGGAGCCAAAAAAATGGTATAATGCCATAAAACGATTGGAGGGACGGAGAATGGAACCAAAACGGGTGCTTTGCGGAATCGACAGAATTGCGGATGCGGACGATTTGCTGCGCGGGAAAAGAATTGCGCTTCTGACCGCCGCGTCCGGTATCAACAAACAGGGAATCCCAACCTACCGTGTGCTGGCAGAGCGATACCTTTTGCGGGTGATTTTTGCGCCGGAACATGGATTGTTCACCAATTTGCAGGACGGTCGGTTTGATGATGACAGGGAAGAAACCGATCCCGAAACCGGTGTCCCGGTTTGTAATCTCGGAACCGAGGGAAATCCGCACATGGACGCGTATCTGGGGCAGTGTGATATTGCGGTTTACGATATTCAGGATGTCGGCGCGCGCTTTTATACGTATCTGTCCAACCTGACGCAGCTGATGCGCGGATGTGTGCGAGCCGGCATTCCGCTGCTGGTACTTGACCGCCCCAATCCCATCGGCGGATTGGATATGGAGGGGGCTATTCTGGATGAGGGGCGCTTTTCCTCCTTTATCGGAGAATTTGCAGTGCCGACGCGTTATGCCCTGACGGTGGGCGAATATGCCGCCTATGTCAATCGCGAGAAAAAGATCGGGTGCGAGCTGCATGTTCTTCCGTGTATCGGCTGGTCCAGGGGAGATTACTATGACGAAACGGATCTGCTGTTTGTCAATCCGTCTCCGAACATCCCCTCTGTCGGTACGGTTTTCAATTATTTGGGCGGGTGTATCTGGGAGGCGACCAACATTTCCGAGGGGCGCGGCACGACACGCCCGTTTGACCTGGTTGGTGCGCCTTTTGTGGACGACGCGGCACTTTGGGAGGAGATGCGCGATCTTCGCTTGCCGGGGGTGATTTTCCGTCGCTGCTTTTTCACGCCCCAGTTCAACAAGCACGCAGGTCAGATCTGCCGCGGCTTGCAATTGCATGTTACGGACCGTCACACCTATCGCCCCATCCTGACCATGCTTTACCTTTTCCGGCATATGAAGCGCTATGAGGCATTCACCTGCCGCGAATCCGGACTGTGCCTGCGGTTCGGGACAGATCTGCTGCTTTCAGACTTCGATCCTGCCGAATTTGATGCGCAGAACGCGCAGACGCTTGCCGAATTTGAAAAATCAGTACAATCATACAGATTATACGAATAATCGAAAAAAGAATTGTGAAGTATGACAGCGAAAAAATTCTTGACAAGTAGGCATGGATGCTATATGATAATAGTGGTCAAAAACCGTCCCGTTTCGGCGGCGCGGTATGGAAATACAGAGAATCAAGACTGAAGGAGAATTGTTTATGAAAACCTATGTTTGCGAGCTTTGTGGCTATGAGTACAATCCCAAACTGGGCGATCCGGATAACGGAATCGAGCCGGGAACTGATTTTGAAGATCTTCCCGACGATTGGACCTGTCCTTTGTGCGGTGCGACCAAGGAAGATTTTGAAGTGATGAGTGACGACGACGAATAAATCGCATAAACCGTTCTCGGTCGATCCCCGCTCCTTTTTTCGGGAGCGGGGATCGTCGCTTATGTAAAAATATGCACCGCCGAAAGTGTCTGACCTTTGGCGGTGCATATTGCGTGTGGTATGTAAAAACGTTTTGTTCTGCGCTCATTCCGGCGACAGGTCAATCGGAATTTCCTTGCCCAGCGGCAATGAGTAAATGCCTACGGTAATGTCTCTGTCGCCGTACATACGCCGTACCGCCCCGGCATATTGTCGGAGCTGATGACCGTGGCGCTCGGTCATATGAGCGGTCAGAAGTGCGGGGTTCTCCCGTTCCTCCGGGGTGACGGCATCGGTTTTATAGTCGCAGATATGCAAAGCGCCGTCGCTGTTTTCCAGCAATAGGTCAATGGAGCCCTGGACATAGAGGGTGCGGTCGCCGAGCAGATTTTGCAGTTTCGGGTTGGCGGTAAAATTGCGCAGTGGGAGAAACGAGGTAAACCGGACCTCACGACGGACATCGGCAGACGCGCGGATGCGGCGGTAAAGATCACTGTGAAAGAATGCCTCTGCC
>FR890564.1:1609-8489 GCA_000433415.1 Clostridium sp. CAG:448 | reverse complement strand
GCTGACCAGTACCCTTTTTTTTACTCCGTTCATAGCAAAACGACCTCCTTGCGCAGATTACCGAAACTGCGCACAATACAAAAACCGGCGGCTTCGTAAATGTGACGCGCCGGATTCTGATCTCCGGTGTAGAGGGACATAAAGGTTGCCCCGCGCTCTGCATGGCGGCGGCACATCTCGCAAAATACGACCTTTCCGATGCCGCGCCCGCGATAGGCACGGCGCGTACCGATGCCGCAGAAATTCCCCCGCCCGCCCGGATCGGTGGAAAGCGGTCCCGTATAGGAAACAATCAGATTCTCCGCGGTGTGATCCACCGCAACAACGATCGGCTGATCGACCGCCGCCAGTACCTGTGCCCCCCAGCCGGGATTGTTGATGTCGTCAAAAAGCCCCGCAAGATCACGGTGCTCTGCCGGATCGTAAAGCGTCACTTCGATTCCCTCCGAAAGGAGCCGCGCCCGCGTTTTCGCCAGCGTAGGCGGATCGGTATAACCCGCCAGTGCGCGATAATAGGCGTTCTGTACCGTCCATTCCGTATATCCGTCCGAGAGGAGCAGCGGGTACAGGGCGCTTTTCTGATCGGTTCCCGGCATGCAGGGATGCGTGGCGCCGCCTGCGACCAGAATCCGCCACGGCAGATGCACGGGATTAAAAAATACCGTTTCTATCCGTCGGACAAAGGGAAAGGTGCACAGCTCCTGCTCCAATGCATGCAAAAGTGCTCTCCCGATCCCCTGTCTGCGCATATCCGTACAAACACCGATAAAGCTGAGATAACCGACTCTGCGCCCTGCGTCCGCACAACCGCTTGCAAAACCTATCGGGCGATTGCCCTGCCATGCTGCCAGGTGAATGCAGTTTTCCTGAAAGAATACCCGGCAGAAAGTTTCCGTATCCAGCGGCAGAGTGATTGCTCCCTTTTCCGCACAGAATTCCCCATAAAGGCGGCAAAGCACCGCCGCATCCGAACACCGTTCGATTTTTGTCATTGTTTCGTCCTCCGCATCCGCTTTCCCCCGGTTTTTCATGCGTCCATTGTATCATATCTTCCGTCCGATGTCAATTGCTTTTTGCCCTTTTCAAAGGGAGCGCTTTTCACCGAAGAAAAAATTTTTCTTTTTCTGCATTTTTTTCAAAAAAGCTATTGACAAACCGTTCCCGATCTGCTATACTGTACGAGTCGTCGGTAAAAGGCGATGCTGGTATGGCTCAGTCGGTAGAGCACGTCATTGGTAATGACGAGGTCATCAGTTCGATTCTGATTACCAGCTCCAAAATCCTGCACGCAAGTGCAGGATTTTTGCTTTAGATAAAACAAATTCAGATAAAACAAATCAGATTAAACAAAAAGGAAGGAGAAATGTCTATGGCATACCGCATCGGCATCTGTGATGATGATCCTACCGCCGCCCAAGGGTTACGGGATATGGTTGCAGATTGGGCAAAGGATACGGGTATTCCCTGCGATATCCGCCTTTTTCCGAGCGCCGAAGCCTTCCTGTTTGCCTATGCGGACGAAAAAAGCTATGACATTCTGCTTCTCGACGTGGAAATGAGCGGAATGGACGGCATCTCCCTTGCCAGGCACCTGCGTTGCGACAATTGTCGGGCACAGATCATTTTTATCACCTCACATTTTGAATTCGTTGGCGATGGGTATGAAGTTGATGCACTTCATTACCTGACAAAGCCGGTCGCCGCACAGAAACTACATACCGTACTTACACGCGCCGCCAAACGGCTGGCAACCGAACCGCCTTCTTTGCTGATCAGTTGTGAGGGTGAAATGCGGAAAATATACGAGAGCGATATTCTTTATGCGGAATCGTTTCTGCACGATCTGGTGATTCATACAAAAGACGGTGAATACCGTATCAAAGGAAACATCTCGTAACAAAGGAAACATCTCGGCTTTTGCCGAACGGCTGGGAGCGGAATTTTACCGGTCACACCGTTCCTACCTTGTCAATTTACGGTCGATTGTCCGCATCGGACGCAAATCGGTGACACTGGAAAACGGTACCGAAATTCCGATTGCCCGCGGCAAATACGATGACATTAACCGTGCATTTATTGCACATAACTAAGGGGATTGTATGCGGAAAAGAACCTATCTGAAACTTGTGGGAATGCAGGAGGACCAGGCGAAAAGACATCTCGCCGAGGTGCGGAGCATCCATAATGAAATGCGCGGTTACAAACACGATTTTCACCATCATCTGCAGGCGCTCAAAGGACAACTGGAAGCGGGAGAAGTTGACCGCGCGCTTCTCTACATCGAACAGCTTGACCGCAGCCTTCAGCATGTGGACACCCTGCTCAAAACAGGAAATATAACCGTTGACGCGATCCTTTCCGCCAAATTGGCACAGGCAAAAGCGGCTGGAATCAGCGTCAAAGTAGATGCGCATGTTCCCGATCATCTGACACTGTCGGATCTGGAGCTGAGTATTGTAATCGGCAATCTGTTGGACAATGCCATTGAAGGATGCGATGCGGCAGCGGGTGAAAAATTTATCCGCCTGACCATTTGCATGAAAGGAAAGATGCTGTACTTTTATCTGCTCAACACTGCCGGTCCGAAAAGGAAAAAGATCGGTTCCCTGTTCTCCACGAAAAAAACAAGCGGTATACACGGCTTCGGTCTGCACCGCGCACAGGCAATTCTCTCGACACATGGCGGTTGGGTCAAATACAACAGTGAGGATGGTGCATTTACTTCTGAATTTTTGGTACCAGCCATCTGACCGTGCAATTCGTGTACCTCCGATTACCGTTGGTGCACGAATTTTCTTTTTCGCGTTTTTTGTGCTATACTGGAACCACTGCAAAAAGAAAGGAGAATTTCCCCTTGAAAGCCAAATCCGAAAAGAAAAAACCTTACCGCAGTGCATGGAGCAATGCCTTTTGGAGCTTCCGTGAAATGTTACATGTCACCCCGCAGTCCTTCTGGCTGATGGCGGCAGGTATCCCGCTCGGTGTATTCCTCGCATGGGCGGAAATCAGGCTGCCCGCGCTGGTTGTGGCAGAGGTGACGACCGGACAGACCTTCGCGCACGCGGCAACGGCGATCGGTATCCTGCTCGGCATGACCGTGCTTGCCGTTGCCCTGCGTGACTTCTGCGCGACGGTGCTGACCGCGTATCTGAGCCGTTTTCGCTTTTCGCAATTCATCCGTCTGGACCGCAAATCGATGCACTGTTTTTATCAGACTTATGAGAAAAAAGAAACACGCGACCTGCACGATCGCGCACAAATGGCAACATGGATGTCCAACGGAACGGTTAAGCTACTGGAAATGCCACAGCAAAGCACGAATCTGCTCAAAAGTGTTCTCTGTTACCTCCTGTTCGGCACCGTCATCTCCTTTGCCAGCCCGTTCCTTTTGCTCTTGCTCACACTCGCTCCGCTGATCAACTGGTTCGCCCTGCGCGCCTATCAGAAATACGAATACCGCACCCGCGCCGCGCGGACAGATGTTGAAAGCAAGCTCTCCTATGTGACGGGGCGCACCGCCGACTTCGCGACTGCCAAAGACATCCGCATTTACGGTATGTCCGACTGGCTTCGTTCTGTTTTTCACGATCTGTTTGATCGGCACACCGCAATACAAAAGCGTCTGCGTCTGCGCAAATTTCTCTCCAGACTTCCGGACATTACCATCATCCTTTTGCGCGATGGCGCCGCATATGCGATATTGATCGCTATGGCGGTGAACGGAAAAATCACGGTCGATCAGTTTGTACTGTACTTCGCCGCCGTTTCAGGATTTGCCGGGCACATCAGCGACATTTTATCCGCATGGCATGATATGCATGAAGCAAGCCTTGTCATCTGTGATTTTCGCGAATACCTGGATCTGCCGGATGAAGACGGAAGCGGAAGAGCACACCTCGATGATCATCTCTCCCGTGCACCGGAAATCACGTTTGACCATGTTTCCTTTCGCTATGACGGCGCACAGAAAAATACACTGGACGACCTCTCCTTTACATTTCACCCCGGTGAACGTATTGCACTGGTCGGCATGAACGGTGCCGGAAAAACCACCCTCGTCAAACTGCTGTGCGGTCTGTACCGTCCCACTGCGGGGCAGATCCGCATCAACGGTGTCCCCGCGGAGGATTTTTACAAGGATGACTACTACCGCCTTTTCTCTCCCGTTTTCCAGGACGTGCAGACCGCCTTCTTTTCGCTGGCTGAAACAGTTGCCTGTACCATAGGTGAACAGGTGGACAAAGCCCGCGCCGAAAACTGTATGCGCCGTGCGGGACTCGGCAAAAAGCTGGATTCCCTGCCACACGGAATCGACACCCGCCTGGACAAACAGGTAAACCCGGAGGCAATCGAACTCTCCGGCGGAGAGGTACAAAAACTCATGATGGCACGCGCACTCTATAAGGATGCCCCGGTACTCGTACTGGACGAACCGACTGCAGCACTGGACCCCATTGCGGAAAATGAGGTCTATCTGCAATACCACGATATGACCGCCGGCAAAACCTCCCTTTTCATTTCACACCGTCTTGCATCCACCCGCTTTTGTGACCGCATTCTGTTTCTCTCAGACGGAAGAATCACAGAAGAAGGCAGCCACAGAGAGCTGATTGCACGCGGCGGTGCGTATGCAAAACTCTACGAAATTCAAAGCTGTTGGTACCATGCGGATTACAAAGGAGGTGAGGAATCATGCGTGCAAAAATGACCGTCAAAGAGCACCTGCATATCAGCCGCCGTGCGATCCAAATGCTTTACAGCCTGAGTCCCGCTTATGTTTATGCACTGGTATCCGACAGTCTGGTCAAAGCCCTCCTTCCCTATGCGCCAATCTATTTTTCAGCAAAACTGATCGATGCCCTGGCGGCAGGTGCTCCCTTGTCCACCCTTGTGCTGTATGCCGCACTGGGCGTCGGCATACCCTTCGGTTTGCATCTATTGCATTTTTGGCTGAAGGCACAAAAGGAAATCGGCAGCTCGAAGGTGTACCAATCTCACGAATGGTGTTACGCGGAAAAAGCAATGCACCTTGCTTATGCCTCCATTGAAGATCGCGAGGTTTCCCTACTCTGCGACCGCATTCGCACGGAAACGGACACCGGCTACAACCTTTTCTATCTCACAAGCAGTCTTGAAAATCTGGTTCAGACAGTCACGCAGATCATCGCCTCCGTATCTCTGACAGCATCCTTTTTCATGCTGGATACCATTGCCCTCTGGTCAAAAATTGCCTTTGTCAGTGGAATCGCACTGAGCGTAACCGTCAGCGTTCTGGTCAATCGGAAGACCTCCGGATTGCGCATGGCAATCTACTCCGAATGGGTACCGATGAACATCCTGCTCTACAGGTTCACTGCCTACATCGGACATTACACCACCGAAAAGGACATCCGTCTGTACCATATGGAAGAAGGACTGACCGCCTCTAGAAAAGCATTATACGACCAAATGTGCGACCGTGAACAATCCATGCGCCTGCAGTGCGCAGGTATGAACCTGGTTTCTACGGTTCTGAATTATGCACTGCGCTTCGGTGTATACCTAATCCTGGTAGCAGCCGCACTGCATGGTGGTCTCTCGGTTGGCTCCATCGCACAATATGTTTCCTGCCTGATGCTGTTCATGGCGGCAATTGCAGCCTTAGTCAGCACATGGCAGCTCTCACTGGTAAACCATACCTACCTGCAACGCTATTTTTCCTACTTTGACATTCCGAACAACATGAAACAGGGAACTCTGTCGGTGGAAAAACGGAACGATAATGAATATGATATTGAATTCCGCAATGTTTCCTTCCGGTATCCGAATACCGAAACCTATGCCCTGCGACATGTCAGCCTGTCGTTCAGAATCGGCGAAAAACTTGCCGTTGTCGGCATGAACGGCAGCGGAAAAACCACGTTCATCAAACTGCTCTGCCGTCTTTACGATCCAACCGAGGGGGAAATTTTACTCAACGGCGTCGATATCCGGAAATACGATTACCGGGAGTATCTGTCTTTGTTCTCGGTGGTCTTTCAGGATTTTCGCCTGTTCGCCTTCCCTCTCGGGCAAAATGTCGCGGCAGGTGCCCGGTACGATCGTGCGAAAGCGGAAGCCTGCCTTCGGGAAGCGGGATTCGGGGAACGCTTAGCACAGATGCCGCAAGGAACGGACACCATTCTTTATCACGATTTTGACAAAAACGGCATAGAGATTTCCGGCGGTGAAGCGCAGAAAATTGCGCTTGCCCGCGCACTGTACAAGGACGCTCCGTTCATGATACTGGACGAACCGACCGCCGCGCTTGATCCGCTGTCCGAATATGAGGTTTACCGGAAGTTCAATGACCTTTCCGGCGGCAAAACCGCCGTTTACATCAGCCACCGCCTCGCTTCCTGCCGATTCTGTGATAAAATTGCCGTTTTTGACGGTGGTCAGATCATACAGTGCGGCACGCATACCGACCTGCTTTCCGATGCCGAAGGCAAATACGCGGAACTGTGGCACGCACAGGCACAGTACTACACCGAAGACCAAAAGCCCGATTCAGCGACATAGGAGAATGCGTAAGATGCCCCCGCCCCATCCACAGCGGGGGCTACCCGGTATTTCCAAAACACTTTTAGCCTTTTTCCGAAACATTATCGGAAATATTTTTCAAAAAGCCCTTGACGAACGGAAAAGAGTATGCTATAATATGCAAGTCGGTTGATTTGCCGGTGTGATGGAATTGGCAGACGTGCCGGACTCAAAATCCGGTGGTAGCGATACCGTGTGGGTTCAAGTCCCACCACCGGCACCAAATGCAACGCAAATTGAGCCACAAGGTTTGATTTGCGTTGTTTTTTGTGTAAAAAGGCGGAAAATCAACTCCGCTCTGTGAAAAAGTCGGTTCTAT
>FR890564.1:0-1553 GCA_000433415.1 Clostridium sp. CAG:448 | reverse complement strand
AACATGACTGCCGTTTTTCTTTTTTGGGTTATTTTCCCTCTGTTTCGCCCGTTTCATTGGTCATCCGCGCAAGCACCGTGCGGTATCCGCCTGCTCCGTAGAGATAGGCGCGGTTGACACGGCTAATGGTCGCCGTACTTGCGCCTGTTTTTTCGGCAATCACGGTATAAACCGTCTTTTCAGACAACATCTTTGCAACGTCAATCCGCTGCATCATATCATCAATTTCCCGCCGGGTCATCAGATCCTCCAGAAACGCCGCACATTCTTCCCTTGTTTTCAGGGACAACAGCGCATCAATCAGCATTTTACCGTTTTCGCATTCCGACCAGTTCATAAATCCAGCACCCCTTCTTTTCATCTGTTGACATGATACCACGTTATCACATAAAAGTCAAGAGAAAAAGAAAAAAAGCGGAACGAATTCACAGAAAATCCGTTCCGCCGCCTGAATCAAATCGCAACTTGGATCAATTGCAATCGGATGACCGTTTCCCTTCTCCCTCTCCTTCAGTCTTTTTCGATAGCCGCTTTCTGTGAGAGCACGGCACGGAAAAATGCGGGATCGAATTTCGGTTTGCGGTCATACGTATAAAGTCCGTTGACCTCCTGCTCCACATCGGTCAACTGTGTATAACAGAGCGCACCTATGCGCGGGTGATTGAGCAACACCTCGGTCAGTCCGCGAAAACGTTCCAGAAACTCCTGTTCGCTTTTCGGCGCATTGCCGTAGCCCCAACCTACCGCGTCCTCCGGCGCCCAACGGATACCGCCGTATTCACTGACAAATGTCGGACAACAGTCAAACCGATACCGTTCACCGAAAATGTGATGCACATTGATTGGCTTCCGCTCCGTCAGTGAAGCCAGATGTGCGGCAAAGACGGCAGGGTCCTGCTCGTAATCATGCAGATCATACAGATCGCTCCACGCGTCTGCCTGATGCGTCCAACCGGAGGCATCAATATACAGACGGGTAGGGTCATAGCCTTTCGTGATCTCCGAAAGCACGCGCATGAACGCACGGTTCTGCGTGGGTTCGCTCTCGTTGATGGGGCACCAACCGATGATAGCGGGATGGTTGAAATCACGACGCATGATCTCGTTCCATTCCGGCAAAAACGATTCCATCACCTGTGCCGGCGCGGGATTCATGCCCCAGTTGGCGTGTTCGCCCCAGACAATGTACCCTTGCTTGTCACAATAACTCAAAAACAGCGGTTCAAACACTTTTTGATGCAATCTTGCGCCGTTGAATCCCATGGCAATGGAGCGGTCAACATCCGCATACAGTTCCTGCTCCGACGGCGCCGTGTAAATACCGTCCGGATAAAATCCCTGATCCAGTACAAGGCGCTGAAAAACCGGCTTGCCGTTCAGATAAAGAATTCCGTCACGGCACTCAATTTTTCTCATACCGCAATAGCTCTGTACATGATCCTGCCCGACGGTCAGCTCCAGGTCATACAGTCTGCCACAGCCAACCTCCCACAGGTGCAGTTCCGACAACGGTACCTGAACCGTGCAGATTCCTCCGAACGAGGTTTCCTTCC
>FR890563.1:737-3965 GCA_000433415.1 Clostridium sp. CAG:448 | reverse complement strand
GGCGGGTAGCCTGCTTTGGCTGCGCCTGCGGTACACCGACCGGAATCCGTAAAATATTACAGGAAAGGAGCGCTCAACCGTGTATACCTATCAGACCGACCGACCGATCAGCGCCTACATCCGGCAAGCCTGCCGCGCCTATGTGCGGGAGCGCATCCGGGCGGGCGACTACCGCTATACGGGGACTGACCCGGAAGTTGCACGGCTCTTCCCGGACGGGGAGGCGCTCTGCGACGACGACGCCTACGCGTGTTTTGTCTCCCATCTGGAAAACAACCCCTTGCGCACGCAGATTGCCTGCGACCCGGAGCCTTCCACGGACGCCGTTTTCCCGGCGGACCCGTATGACACCTCGCTTTACCTGGTCGGCTACGGAACGGGCGTTTTCCCCATCGGCTTTCTCTTTTCCTTTTTTGAGGACGAGTTTGCCACGCACGCCTCCCGCACCGCGCTGACACGCGCTTTTTATGCCGACGCCAAGCAGGACACCATGGACGCCTGGAACCGCACCCGCCCATGCACGCCTGGAACCGCACCCGCTTCTGCGGCAGGCGGATTCTGTTGGAAGCCAAAGAGGGACTCTCGGCGCTGATACGCAAAGGAACCCGGCAGAGCTACCGGATGCTTGCCGCCTCGCTCTGCGTTCTGATCATGCTTGGCGAGATGGCGCTGTTTGCCGTGCGCTACCGGGTGTTCCCGGTCATGTGGCAGTTCTTCCGCGCGGGCTTTTCCCGCACGGCGCTCCTGCACGCGTCGGTCCGCTGTCCCGCCCTTTTGAGCGAGGAGGAACTTGTCCTTTCGGAATGCACCATCACCGCCTACATGAACGCCGTTGGCATTCCGCTTGCCCTCAATCTGCTGTTCTTTTTGCTTCTGGTCATCCTTTTGCTGACGCTCTACCGCGCCGAGATGCGGCGCACGTTTCTCCTGACCGAGCTCGGCGAACACTTCCGCATACACAGCGCGCTGTCCGCGTCCTTGGAAAAAGACGGCACCGCGCGGCTCTCGGCGCTCTGCGACCGGCTGATTGCGACCCATCTGCGCCCAACCCATGAACGCATCCCCTTCCCCGCCGCGTGCGCGGAACCGTTCCGCCGTTATGCGCAGTACAACCGGGAGGGCTACGACAAATACCGCCGCGCAGGCGACCGCCTTTCCCGCCGGCACAGCTTTCTGCCGCTCCTTCTTTTGTTGGTCTGCGTCACGCTGACGGACATCCCCTTCTTCTTTGAACTGCTGCTGAGCCTGATCCGCCTCGCGCGTAACGCCCTGCCGCACTGAACGCACCGAAAAATTCCCATATCGGTTTTCCAACGAACCGCGGCACCCCTGCTGCGGTTCGTTTCTTCCTTTTGCAGTCCGCCGGCAAAGAAAATTTTTCCGTTTTTTCGGCGGCGACTGCAACCTTTTGTACGTTTTTTTCGATTATATCTTATGAAGGGATCCCCACACTCCCGTCCGGACGCGGGCGGGACAAAGAAGACAGAGAGTGAGAAAGGACGACACCATGAACGACACCCGAATCGTCACGCTCCTGCACGCGCGGCAGGAAAGCGGACTCCGGCTGGCGGAAGAACGCTACCGGAAGCGCATGCAGTCCGTGGCATACAACCTCCTTTCGTCCCGGCAGGACGCGGAGGAGTGCACCAACGACGCACTCCTGGACCTCTGGAACACGGTTCCGCCGGGCGCGCCGGAGAACGTGGAGCTGTACTGCATCATGCTGGTGCGCCGCCGCGCGCTGGACCGGCTCCGGTACAACCGCGCGCAGAAACGGTGCGCCACGGTTCTGCCGCTGGACGAATTGCAGGAGACGCTCTGCGAACCGATGCCGGACGACGGCGAACTGCCCGCTGTGCTGAACACGTTCCTTTACGCCCTGCCCGACCGAGACCGCAGGCTGTTTTTGCAGCGCTACTGGCTCTGCCGCCCCATCGCGGATATTGCCGCGGACCTGCACATGCACCAAGGTTCCGTCAAATCCCGGCTCTCCCGCCTGCGCCGCCGGCTGGCAGAGTCTCTCAAGGAAAGGAAGATGCTTCATGAGAAATAAGGAAGAATCCGTTTATCTGGCACTGGACCGTGCCGACCCCGCCCTGCTTTGCGATGCCCTTGCGGTCCCGCCCGAACAAAACAGGCAAAAACGCCAGCACCGCCTGCGCTTCCCCGCGGTGCTTGCCGCCTGCCTGCTGACCGGCATCGGCATTTGGGTGGCACTTCTGTTCTGTATGAGCGGGCAGAACAGCCGCCCCACCGGTACCGACACAGCCATGGAAACATCCGATACGGACCTGTCCGACACGGACCTGTCCGACACGTCCGTGTCCGATGCGGAGGCGTTCCGCGCGCTGATCGGGCAGATTCCCTTTGTCCGCTTTCAGAACCGCCGCTGCGACCCGGCGGCAGCCCCCGAAAAAGAGATTCTTTATGCGGGTACCGTCTACCGGTGCACCTACACCGAAACCGTTGTATGGGCAGCCTGCGGGGACATTGGCTACAACGGTATTCTCAGCGACAGCCCCGTGGACTATTATACCGCAGACGGAAATCTTTTCGGTGTCGAACGGAAAAGCGGCGAAATCCTGTACGCGTCCGTCGGAGATGTGGGCATCCCCTCGGTGTCGATTGCGCCCGACGTGACCGAAGAAGAGATCGAAAACTGCCGCGCGGATGCCACCGCATGGTTTTCTGATGTCGCACAGTCGCACGGACTGGACGTATCCGACTATCAGGTGTTTGTCCAGGGGGCGATGTTCAACAGCAACGGAACACGCACAATCCGGATTGCCATCCGGCGCACCGTTTCCGATACGGAAGACGTCCTGACCCTGATCGCACAGGACGGCGCATCCGTCACCTATACCATAGACGGCAACGCCATCTACCGAATGGAGTATGCGATCTGCGCCCTCGGTTCCCTACGTGACGCGCCGAATCCCGACGACAAACTGGTCATGGCCGGGCTGATCCAGAACCGGACAGAACAAGAACTGCACACGCTCCAGTCCTGCCCCGCGGCATGCGGGGCAATTATGGAATGCTTTCCGGTGCCTTCCTATGTGCGCACACCCGAGGGAACATACGCGTTCCTCTACACCTTCTTTCCCTGCCGGCATCATGAGACCGACAGTCCTGACCCGTCCACCGAAGCCTTCTTTCTTGTCATCCCGCTTGACAGCATTCCCGATCAGACGGTTTCCGATTGACCCGCTCCGTCCCCGCCCCCCA
>FR890563.1:0-675 GCA_000433415.1 Clostridium sp. CAG:448 | reverse complement strand
ATGACAAAGAGGGGGGGCTATGTTATAATGAACCCGAAAAAAGGAGGTGGGTATATGAACGGTTCAAGCGGTTATTCCATGGACGCAGGGTACGAATACAGCGTCCCGGTCACGGACCCCGACATCCGCAGAAAGCGGATCCTGTCTTTGTGCGGTATCCTGCTCGTGTTTTTGTCCGTGTACCTGATCATTGCCAATTTTGTCGCATACGGCGCGCTGTTCTTTCCCATGCTGATCTGTCTGATTCCCATACTGGGCGGACTGCTCTGGTTTGCGCTCCGCTTTCTTTCCTCGGAGGTCGAATACGTCCTGCACGCCAACCGGCTCACCGTTTCCGAAATTTTCGGTCACAGCGTCCGCAGGCTCCGCCTGGACATCCCCGTGAGCGCCTGCATCGAAATTGCCCCATACACCGACGAAACCCCTGTGCACATCGAGGCGATTCACC
This sequence comes from Clostridium sp. CAG:448, assembly GCA_000433415.1. Taxonomy (GTDB): domain Bacteria; phylum Bacillota; class Clostridia; order Oscillospirales; family CAG-272; genus CAG-448. The sequence continues at coordinate 227 of FR890563.1, read as the reverse complement.
CTGCCAAGGACTACCGGCTTTACGCGTCGCTGGATTCCGAAACGCTCTGCTATGCGGTCATCAACGACGAGGACGAAATCTCGGTGCTCTACTTTGACCCGGACGAACGCCTGGCAACCCTGCTCTGCCGCAAAAATCCCGCCGCAACCAAAGAGCTTTCCCGCTTTTTCCGGGAACGCAGACAGGCAAACACCTGAGATTCGGCGGAATTGAAGCAAAAAAGCGTT
>FR890562.1 GCA_000433415.1 Clostridium sp. CAG:448 | reverse complement strand
GCCGCCGATGCGGTCCATTACCCGGATCGGGCGGGGCATTTCCCGGTAAATCTGCCCGTCTGCAAGCAGAATCGCACCCCACAGATGTTCGTTGGCATTCAGCACCTGTCGCAGTGTGGTGGCGAACACGCTGACCTGCGGGTAGGCAGCCTGCGCACGGCGGATCATGCCGACAAAACCGTCAATCTTTCCTTCCAGCCCCTCGCCGCCGGTTGCAGGACCCTCCAATCCGAGGCAGAGCTGAAAGTCTTCCTCATTGCCGACCAGAATATCGGCAAGGGACGCAATGCTGCGAAAGGCGCTGCGCAGTTCCTCCTCGCGCCCTTTCCAGAAGGTGGCGCGGTAATTGAGGTCAAAGCTGATCAGACTGCCGTTTTCCTTGGCTTTTTTGGCAATGGCAAGGCAGGCTGCAGTGGTTTCCTCGCTCATGGCGGCGATCAGTCCGGACAGGTGCAGAATGCCCACGCCGTCGCGGACAAAGATGCGGTCAAGGTCGAAATCCGCGGCGCACAGGGTTCTGCCGATCTCGCCGGCACGGTCATTCCATACCCGCGGCGCACGCAGACCGAATCCGCTGTCCGCGATGTTGAACTGGTGCCGGTATCCCCAGGGACCTCCCTGCGGCACTTCAATGTCGGTATAATTGATCCCGCGCTTGCGCAGTTCTCCTTTAATAAAGGCGGCAATCGGACTGCCTGCAACGAATTTTGTCATGGCAAGGCAGGGAAGCCCCAGGGAGGAGGCAACATTCAGCACGTTGGTTTCCGCACTGGTTGCCTGCATATAAAAACGGTTACTGTTCTGCACTGCCATCCGATCTTCGGGAGTGATCCGCACCCCCATGCTGGTGGCGCAGGCAAGGCTGTAATGCCGGTCGGGTTTTATTGTTTTCAGCACTGTGGAATCTCCTTTACGGTCTTTTCTGTGTTTTTTATTTCCTCCATCATACCACACGGCGGTCTTTTTTGCAAGAGAAAACGGTACATTCAACGGAAGAAATATGCAATGATACCGGCTTTGTGACCGGAAGCAAAGCAATGTGACGGATACATCGGGTTTGCGACGGTCTGCAGGTGCATTTTTGTGCGATACGTGCAAAAAATAGGTGTGATTTGTCGGAAAATGGTTGACAGAAACCAATCCATCTGTTACAATGGTGTGTACGGAAGAACCGAATTACAAGTGAAAGATTTGGAGGACAGATAGGATGAAAGGATTTTACAGAGCAATGATGCTGTTACTGGTATTTTGCCTGTGCGGAGCGGTCATTGTGGGGTGCGGCGGCGACGGTACCACGGAAACGACCGGTGAAGAGACAACTGCGGCAGGGACCGAGGACGGAAGCGACGTGACGACCGCGCCCGGGACGGAAACCGAGCGGAACACGGAAGGGAAGACGACAACGGACACGGAGGAGGTTACAACCGGTCTCAGTGATGCGGAAATCAAAAAGCAGAAAATGGACGCCATCCGTGCCAATACAACGACGGCAATTTTGCCGATCGGCGGTTGGTCTACACCCGCTTCAGCACTGCGCGACCATAATACGACAGCGGGCAATTACGCCAAGCAATTTCAAAAGCTCGCCGACGCCGGAATCGGATTTATGATCACCCTGGAGGAGTGGAGCTCTCCCACCTGGTCGCTGGAGTCTCTGAAGGCAGCAAAAGCTGCCGGGATGAAGCTCTACTACAATGCCGCCGGGCAGGAACTGGAGTATACGAAGGAAAAGCTTGAAAAAATTCTTGCGTCCGAGGACGCGGATGCTTTTGCCGGCGTTTATGTGATGGATGAGCCGAACAAGGATCAGTTGGACGGACTTGCAACGCTGACCCGGGGGATCCGTGACTTCCTCAAGGAGAAAGGAAGAGAGGATATTCCCGTATTCTCCAACCTGCTGCCTACCTATGCCGGTACTGCCGCGACGGGGGATTATTTGACTTACATCAGAGATTATGCGCAGAAAACAAAGCCGAGCTATCTGCTCTTTGACTATTATCCTTATGGCAAGGGCGGAGAAAATCTGAACGGAATGATGGGGGATCTTGCCGCATTCCGGAAGGTGGCAAACGAAACCGGTATTCCGATGTTTCCTTATGTGCAGTCCTCCGGCAGCAATACAATGGCGGAGCCGACCGAAAATCAGTTGCTTGCAAACGCACATATCAACCTGGCGTTCGGTTCAAAGGGAATTCTGTATTTCCTTCTCTGCGAACATTACGAGGGATGGGAATATACCAATATTCTGAAAGCGGACGGCAAAACAACGCGCCAGTACACGAGAGTGCAGTCGGTCAACAAAAAGCTGCAGGGCATGCAGGGTGTGTTTCTCTCTTACGAGAACCAGGGTATGATGGTCTTCGGAAATGATAAAGCGAAGGCGAATATTACCAAGTACGGGGATGAACTGGTGCTGGAGAGCTACGCAGGGCTGAAGGATGCCGCTGTTTCAAAGGGGAACGGTGTGCTGATCGGTTGTTTCCGGAATCAGGACGGACAGGAGGCACTGTATGTTGTCAATTGCGACACCAAGCGTAACACGAGCGTAACTTTGACCTTTGATCACGCCGTTGAAGCCGCACTTTGGGGTTATGAGGGACTTGAAGATCTTCTGGAAGGGGAAACACTGACGCTTCCGTTGGATCGCGGTCAGGGTGTTTTCCTGGTACTGCAGAAAGATGCGGAAAATTGATTCGCATCGAGCGGTGAAAATGTTGTGTTTTCTTATCTAAAAATGAAACGATCGGAGATACCGGGGCAGTCGTTTGCCCCGGTATCTTTGTGGCAAGTACCACGAACGCCCTTTGTCCTGTATGAGGGGAATCTATTGACAATGTAACAATTTTGTGCTAAAATGAGTATGAGAAACGGCAGGAGGTGGGACAATGAAGAAGTATATACTGGCGTTGGACGAAGGGACGACCAGCGCGCGCAGTATTCTGTTTGACGCGGACTTCCGGATTGTCAGCATGGCGCAGCAGGAAATCCCGCAGATTTATCCGAAACCGGGTTGGGTAGAACAGGATCCGATGCGCATTTATGCGGGACAATATGCCTCCATGACCGAGTGCATTGCAAAAAGCGGCGTCAATCCGGAAGAAATTGCGGCGATCGGAATCACAAATCAGCGTGAAACGACGGTTTTGTGGAACCGGTATACGGGAAAACCGATCGGAAATGCCATCGTCTGGCAATGCAGACGTACAGCGCCGCTTTGTGAACAACTGGACGCACAAGGGTATACGGATGCCATTGCCGAGGCAACCGGTTTGCGTTTGGATGCATATTTCAGTGCCACCAAGATCAGATGGATGCTGGATCATGTGCCGGGTGCGCGGGAGTCGGCAGAAAAGGGGGAATTGCTGTTCGGAACGGTGGATACCTGGCTGCTTTGGAAGCTGACCGGCGGCGCAGTGCATGCGACTGATCGGACCAATGCCTCCCGCACCATGCTTTACAACATCAACACGCTGTCATGGGATAAAAATCTTTTGCGCCTTCTGGGTATTCCGGAGGGAATTTTGCCAAATGTACACGCAAGTGGGGATTTTTACGGCTATACGGAGCTGATGGGAGCGCATTTGCCGGTGTGCGGCATTGCGGGAGATCAGCAGGCGGCACTGTTCGGACAATGCTGCTTTGCGCCGGGAGACGTCAAGAATACCTACGGAACCGGATGCTTTCTGCTGGCGAACACCGGGGCGGAACGGGTGGTCAGTAAAAACGGATTGATTACCACGTTTGCCGCAACGTGTCAGAATGAACCGGTTGAATATGCATTGGAGGGCAGCGTCTTTGTGGGAGGCGCGGTGATCCAGTGGCTCAGAGATGAGCTGCGCCTGATTTCGGACGCGGCAGACAGCGAGTATTTTGCAGGGAAGGCGAAAGACAGCGGTGGTGTGTACGTTGTCCCTGCGTTTTCCGGCATGGGGGCACCCTATTGGGATATGCACGCGCGCGGCGCAATTTTCGGGCTGACGCGCGGTACGGGCAGCCGTCATATCATCCGTGCAGCCTTAGAGTCGATTGCATACCAGACCCAGGATCTGATTGCGGCAATGCAGGGGGATTTCGGTCATGCGCTGGGAACGTTGCGGGCAGACGGCGGCGCGGCGTCGAATGCGGTTCTGATGCAATTTCAGTCCGATATTTCCGCTCTTCCGGTCTTTTGTCCCGCATGTACTGAGGCAACGGCAAAGGGTGTTGCCGCTCTTGCGGGGCTGACATCCGGCTTTTTCCGTGACCGTGCGGAGATTGCCGCAAAATCCGCGGACGGAATAACGTATCACCCGCAGATGGCGGGCGTTGATCGTGAGAAACTGTTGAACGGATGGCACTGTGCAGTGCGTGCGTGCCGGGGCTTTGTGTAAAATGTCATTTTCCCTGTATGTGAGCGGGCATTTGCGGGGAGAAACAATGATGTAATAGAAATGTAGGAATGGAGGAAATCTATTATGCCAGTCACCAAAGTTGAAAAAAAGATTTTGTCTGCGGACAAGGAGCATATGCTTGCCGGCGTCGTATATTTGCCGGAGGGAAAGCCGAAGGGGCTGTTCCATGTGGTTCACGGGATGTCGGAGCACATGGGCAGATACGATGATTTCATGCGAAAAATGGCTGAAGAGGGCTATGTTTGTTTCGGATATGACCATCTGGGGCACGGAAAAACCGCCAAGGATCCGGGAGAGTTCGGATATTTCGCCAAGAAAAACGGTTGGCTTTTGCTGCCGATGGATGTATGCAATTTCGGAAATGCCATGCGGATGGAGTACGGCGCGGATCTGCCGTATTATCTGATGGGACACAGTATGGGATCCTTCGTGGTGCGCGTCGCAGCCTTTTTGTATGTGGATCCGGACAAACTGGTCATCATGGGAACCGGCGGACCGAACCCGTTGACCAATTTGGGACTTGCACTGATCGGTTTTGTAAAGTTTTTCAAGGGCGATAAGTATATTTCTCCCTTGGTCCAGAAGCTGGCATTCGGTTCCTTTAATTCGCACTTCAAGGATGAGCACAGCGGCAGCGCCTGGCTGACTACGACGCCGGAGATGCGGAAGAAGTATGAGGATGATCCCTATTCCGGATTCAAGTTTACGCTCAGCGCCATGGGAGATCTCTTGCGGCTCAATAAGTTTGCCAACTGCAGGAAATGGTTCTCCGGTATGCGCAAGGATCTGCCGATTCTGTTGGTTTCCGGAAGTGATGATCCGGTCGGCAACTATGGAAATGGTGTGCGTGCGGTGTATGAGAAACTGAAAAGTGCCGGAGCGGATGTCTGCATGAAGTTGTATGATGGATGCCGCCATGAGATTCTGAACGACCGTTGTGCCGATGAAGTGATTGCGGACATCAAGAACTTTTTGCAAGCGGAAAAAGCCTAAAAAGCCTGATTTAATATCGGAGCGGACAATATTCTGCGGAGCGTGTATTTCCGATCTGCTAAAAATGCGCCTGGGGGATTCCCCAAGCGCATTTTTTTGCATTATGAGCGGTCTTTTTTACGTTTTCCGCTCTGAACGGTGACGAACACGGCGGGAAGCAGTGTAAGCAGAATGCCGCATCCGAGCGCACTGCCGCATCCGTTGCCTTTTGCAGATGCATCGGTGG
>FR890561.1:8481-9708 GCA_000433415.1 Clostridium sp. CAG:448 | reverse complement strand
CCATGATTTGTCAAGCTTTTTTTGCGCGAAATAATCACCAAATGCAGTACGTCAATTTCCGCACATTTTTCGTCATTTTCAGAACGACATAGTGCATCACGCCGCAAAAAGGGGGATATCCTACCGTTTTCCGGCGGAATCCCCCTCAGTTTATGCTTTGTACGATCTTCTTAGACGCTCAGTGAATCATTTCCTCTGCCGTCTTCCGTGCGGTCATCAGTGCCTCGTCCAGTTTGTCGGCATCTTTTCCGCCAGCCATTGCGCTGTCGGGTCTGCCGCCGCCTTTTCCGCCCATGACGGCAGCAACGGTGCCAACCAGCTTCCCGGCATGGATACCCTTGGCAACCGCATCCTTTCCGGCAACGGCAAGCAGACTGACCTTATCCGCTCCGGGCAACGCCAGGACTGCGACGGTATCGGCATGATCTGCCTTGATCTGGTCAGCCAGTGCGCGTGCGGCGTCCGGCTGCATATCAATCTTGGTGCAAAGAACACGCACACCACGCACTTCAAAAGCACCGGCAAGCAGGCTTTGCAGTTGTCCCGCGGCAAGTTTTGCATTCAGCATCTCAACTTCCCGCTTGGAACCCGAAAGCTCGCTCTGCAACTGTGCCGCCTTCTTGGCAACATCCGCGCTGTTCTGTACCTTGAGCTCCTTGGCAACCGCATGAATCAGCGTGTCTTTTTCGCGCAGCTGTGCAAGCACGCCCATTCCGGTCACGCACTCAATGCGGCGCACGCCGGCGGCAACAGAAGTTTCGCTTATAATATGGAACAATCCGACCATTGCCGTATTGGCTACATGGGTTCCGCCGCAGAATTCGGCAGAGACCTCTCCCATTTTCACAACGCGGACCACATTTCCGTACTTTTCACCGAACAGCATCATGGCGCCCATCTTCTTCGCCTCGTCAATATCGGTTTCGATTGTCTGAACGGGAATTCCACGGAGAATGCGGGCATTCACCAAGGCTTCCGCCCGGTCAAGTTCCTCCGGCGTCATGGCTGCAAAATGCGTAAAATCAAAACGTCCGCGCTCTTCGTCAACGTAGGAACCCGCCTGTTCAACGTGGTTGCCCAAAACCTCGCGAAGCGCACCCTGCAACAGGTGCAATGCGGAATGGTTACGGCGAATTGCATTGCGACGTTCTGCGTTCACCGCCGCACGGACGGTATCTCCCACACGGATCACACCGTTCTGAAGTGTGCAGAAATGCAGATAAACAC
>FR890561.1:5186-8407 GCA_000433415.1 Clostridium sp. CAG:448 | reverse complement strand
CCGGTATCACCGACCTGCCCGCCGCTTTCTCCGTAAAACGGGGTGCGATCGAGTACCAACGTAAATTCGCCTTCGGTGATCTCTTCGACCGACATATTGTCCGCCAAAATTCCGATCACCTTTGCCTCTGCTTCGTCGTGTTCATAACCGACAAATTCGGTCTTGGGGAATGTAGAAAGCAAATCCTTGGTCATATCCGTCCAGCCACTGATGTTGCCGCGTGCGTCTCTTGCGCGCTTGCGCTGTTCTGCCATCAGTTCGGTAAAGCGCGCATCGTCAATGTCCAGTCCGCGCTCTGCCGCAATCTCCCGGGTCAGGTCAATCGGGAAACCGAACGTATCATACAATTTGAAAGCATCCTCGCCGCTGATTACGGTTTTGCCATCCGCGATACAACGGTCCATGATGCCGGAAAGAATGGAAAGTCCCGCATCGATGGTCGCATCGAAACGCTGTTCCTCCAAGGACAGCACCTTCAGAATATAGTCGTGCTTTTCCGTAAGCTCCGGATAAGCACCCCGGTTTTCACCCATGGCAACCTCGCACAATTCGCAGAGGAACGGACGGTTGATGCCGAGCAGCTTTCCGTGGCGGCAGGCACGGCGGATAATCCGGCGCAAAACATAGCCGCGCCCCTCATTGGAAGGAATTACACCGTCGCAAATCATGAACATGGCGCTCTTGATATGGTCGGTGCATACACGGATGGAAATATCGTCTTTCTTGTTTTCACCGTAGGTCTTACCGGCAATTTCACAGACCTTGTCCAAAATACGGCGGTTGGTATCAACCAGGAACATATTGTCCACGCTCTGCATCACACAGGCAAGCCTCTCCAGACCCATACCGGTATCGATGTTTTTCTGTGCAAGTTCGGTATAGTTCCCCTTCCCGTCGTTATTGAATTGGGAGAACACGTTGTTCCAGATCTCCATGTAACGGTCGCAGTCGCAACCGGGGCGGCAATCAGGCTTTCCGCAACCGTATTTTTCGCCGCGGTCAAAATAGATTTCGGAACAGGGACCGCAGGGACCGGAACCGTGTTCCCAGAAATTATCTTCCTTCCCGAGTCTGGTGATACGCTCGGCAGGAACGCCGACCTTTTCGGTCCAGATTCGGAACGCCTCTTCGTCATTCTCGTAGATAGAGGGCCAGAGTTTGTCCGCAGGAATCTCCAGCGTTTCGGTCAGAAATTCCCATGCCCACGGGATTGCCTGCTCTTTGAAATAATCCCCAAAAGAAAAATTTCCGAGCATTTCAAAAAAGGTTCCGTGACGTGCGGTGTGGCCGACGCGATCCAGGTCAGGCGTGCGGATGCACTTCTGGCAGGTGGTAACACGACGGCGCGGCGGCTCCTCTTCGCCGGTAAAATACTTTTTCATGGGTGCCATGCCCGAATTGATCAAAAGCAGGGATTTGTCATTGTGCGGGATCAGCGGAAAAGAGGGCAGGCGCAAGTGCCCCTTGGATTCAAAGAATGAGAGGTAGCTCTCCCGCAGATCATTAAGCGATGTCCATTTCATATGGTTTATATCCTTTCAGACCGTAAAATATTGCAATAAAATTCCGGTTTTTATTATACACATCTTTCGGCGCTTTGTCAAGGGGGCACCCGAAAAACAGCGGTGTCGGCGAAAAATCAAAACCGACACCCACCACGGATCCGTGACGGGCGTCGGATGTAAAAATGTCAATCAATGGCGTAATCAAGGCTGAACTCGGCAGACTCGCCGGCAACCTTGAAGAAAACACTTCCGGCAGAGGCATCGACGGTAAACGTCTGTTCCTCTCCTGTCAGGGCAAAGTCATGCAGAATCCGATCCTCTGTGCAAAGCACAAGGCGGAGATTGCCGGCGGTAACACCGGGGGTGACTGTCAGGGTATGGGTTCCGCTCCGGAAGATATGCAGAATCCGCACGCCGGAAAACTTACCGACAGACACTTTGGTTTTGTTGTTGGCTGTACTTTGGGAAGCCATCGTTTGCAGATAATTGTTTTTGGAGAGAATATCCTCTTCGGTCAGCGTCTGCAATGAAAAGTCCGCATCCCCGTTCGTATCGGCATAATGTGCCGCGCAGGACGCCGCGCAAAGAAGCAGAATGCCACATAGCAGCCCCACCATTCCTCTGCGCAAAATATTTTTACCCTTCATGATCCTCTCCCCCTCAGTAGCTAAAAGATTTTTATTTTTCCTTTCTGATCTGTCTGACGATCCGTGCAACGGCAGGAGAGAGCGCCAGATTTACACCGACCTCGATCAGGAAATTGATTCCCGCAAGAACAAAGAACATATAATAAATGAGGTTTTGACCGTTTGCCCATGAGGTCATGGTTTCATAATAGAAGAGCCGCATGCCGAGCAAAAACAGACCGGTATTGACAACCGGTGCCGTCACCGCGGCAATCAGGGCGGCAAGATAGGTGTGTTTCTTCATTGCCATACCGACCGCTCCCGCAGCGGCACCCGCCGCAATGCCCTTGATCAGGCAGATTCCGACAAAAGCAAACACATTCTGCTCAATCAGCGGTGCGCAGGAAGGATCATATCCCGTGAAACCGAGAATCATAACCACTGCGCCGAATGCGCCGCCTAAGATTGCCCCCTCTCCGGCTCCGTACAGCAGGGCACCGACAAGAATCGGCACCATAGTCAGCGTCAGGTTGAAGGGTAGCAGTGCCGCACGGCTGAGCGCGGTGGAAAGAATTTGCAGGACCACAATCAGTGCCACCAGCATCGCGGTCTGCACCATATGCAGTGTTTTGGTTTTCATTGAACCGTTCATTGGACGATTTCCTCGTTTTCTGTTTATTTTTTCGGGTCTGGGACCCGGGATGTCAGAATTTTTACCTTTCCTCTGACAAAAAGAGGCGGATTTGGCGCCGGCACCTCTGCCATCACCCAATAACAGTCGCCAAACCGCAAAGGATATGCGCGACCGTCGCAAAGCAGATCTCCCTCGCCGCCGATACAAAGCACGGCATACGGATCATCCGCATCCGGCAGGCGAATTTGTGTTTCGCAATCCCATTCCGAAACACGGAACTGCGGACAGCAGGCAAGCAGTCTCTCCCCCGGTGCCGCATCCCGTCCGCAGGAAAAACGCATCGCTTCCAGTTGCGCATCGGAATACGCACGCAGTGCGGCAAGCGCTTTTTCCGTATGAAGCTCTCTGGGCTTTCCGGAACTGTCGGTCCGACCGCAGTCGTAGAAGCGGTAAGGA
>FR890561.1:0-5096 GCA_000433415.1 Clostridium sp. CAG:448 | reverse complement strand
AATAACATTCCCCTGCACGGACCGGAACGCTGCGGCAAAGCGACATATCAAAACATCCCGCACGCACGGATCGGCAAAAATCCGCACACGACACCTCCGGGCGCAGGCCGTAAAGCAATCTCGCTCCCGGCTCCGCATGCAAAATCAGCCACATTTCGGTTTTTTCGCCGCCTTCTGTGCCCGGATCGGAAGGATGAACCTGCAAAGAAAGATCCTCCCCCGCGTCAATCAGTTTGATCAACAGCGGAAACGGATCCGGTACACCGGGGACATCGCGCAACCGCATACCGGCGAACATACCGTTCTCCACGCGGCAATCAGGCTCCCCCGTATCGGCGGCGGAATGAACCGCGAGCACCAGATCTTCGCCGATCCGCTCCCCCGGGGAACCGATGCCGAGCAACCCCTGCAGTGCCGTACCGCTCCAGAGCGGCGCACGCTGAACGGATGTCAGTTTCATGGGACAGACCATATTTTCCTCCCAGCGTTTTCAGTGATGCCCTTATTATACCCCATTTCCCCTTACCCGTCAAGCGATTGGGAGAAAATTCTCCGTTCTCACAAACTACCGTACCGAAAACGCGAAAAAAGCAGAGCTTTTCACGGCTCTGCCTGTATGTTGGGTTTACAAGATCCGACTTGCCTGGCAAAGATTATTCATAGACGAACAGCGCGCCGTCCTCCAGAGTGAGCGGTTTATCGCCGCTTTCCTGCCGATAGTAGATGATCGGTGACGACACGGCGCTGTCAAACCGAAGTCCGTTCTCGGTTTTGCGGAAAACACAGACACTGCCGCCGTCCAGAAAACGAATGCGAACCGTGTCTTCCGTTTCCGTATATTTTCCGGCAAAGCCGCCTTTTTTCCCGAAGACCGCGGCGTCACTGCCCGGATACAGAACCAGCGTCAGCCCGGCATCCTCACAAACACCGTAGGAAAGAAAAGTACTGTGCAGATAGATATGCATGCCGTAAAAATCATTGTCCGGTTGCTTTTCAAAGACAACGGTATCTCCCCCGTCCGGCGTATAACGGAGCGTTTTTCCGTTCTTCCCCCGTGGCATGCGTATGACCTTGCCGGTTTCCCGGTCGGTCAGCACAACCTCCTCTTTTGTTTCGGTATAAATACCGTCATACAGTTCCGATACATATATGGAGCCGGCGGGCAGGAAGGAAAACCTGTGATTGGGAAACAGGCGGAGCATGGCAAAACCGTTTATATAAAGACTGTTCTCTGCGTCCGCATAATAGGCATTTCCCCGCGCATCACATGCCGCCTGCATCGCATCATCGTCTCTGCCCGCAAAGTCTTTCCTGACCTGCTCCGGAAACAGGGTGTGCAGATCCTTTTCGTAGTACATCTCCCGCGGGGTACGGTACTCCTGCGTTCTGTAACCGTCCGGCGTTTTTTCCAACCGCATTACGCAGGGGAATGACACGCCGCCAACGTGCTCTACCTGCCCCGACTGCACATCGCAACCGTATTCCGCCGTCAGAACCCAGCAATAAACCAGTTCCGTCTCTCCGCTCTGCCGGGCTTGCGCAACAAACACCTCCGAGGTCACATAGTTTTCTTCCGCCGCTTTTGTCCAGTGTGCCGTTGCCTCCGCCGCAAGGTGTTCCCGCATTTCCGGCGAAACCGCTACGGATACCGGCTTCGGGTTGGTCAGAAAACAGACGGCGACGACAACGCAGGAAAGCAATGCCGCGCACAGAACCCAGAACGCGGGTTTCCGATAGGAAAGCACCTTTTTTACCCGTGCTCCCACGCCGACCTCACCAAAGGCAAGTGGGCAGACCGCTATGGTCCTGCGGTGGATACTGCAATCCAGCAGAGTCTGCGCATACCGCTTTCTTGCGGACAGATCCATTCCCTTCACGACTTTTTCGTCGCATGCCAATTCAATATCCCTGCAAAGCAAACAATAGGCAACCCAGCAGAGCGGATTGAACCAATGCAGGGACAAAATCAAATATCCGAGCGGTTTCCAGAGCTGATCCCGCCGGGCAAGGTGGGCGCGTTCGTGCGCAAGAATCGCTTCCGTTGCGCCTTCCTCCAAATTTTCCGTTCCGGACGGCAGATAAATCCGCGGGTGGAAAATTCCCAGGATAAACGGCGTCCCGATATTATCGCAGAGCAGTACCCCGTCCGCATACGGAACCGTGATTCCGGTCTTTTTGCGCAAACGCAGGTAACTGATCAGGGCAAAGGAGAGCATTGCAAAAACGCCGATGATCCAGATCAGCGCAACCACGGGAAGCAGTGTCCCCAAAGGATCCGCAGAGGCGGTCGGCTGCGGTGCCAGGGAGGTCAGCGCGCCGTTGATGCCGCTGTCAAGCGCCGGAATGCCCGTATCAATCCGCGGGGTCGTCCCGCCCGGCGCCGTCGAAGGGCTGATCGGTTCCGCACGCGGAATCAGGCTGAGCACGCTCTCCAGTCGGATCGGCAACAGAAGGCGCACGCCCGCCAAGCCCCACAACAGGCAGACGACAAATTTCGGGGCTCGCCGCAAAAGCGGGCGCAGAAGCAGGACCGCCAGCAATCCCCATACGGCAGTCAGACTCATATTCAGGACGGCAAGAAAAATTCTGACGGACATCTCTTCCATCTTTACTCCTCCCCTGCTTTATCGATCATCTCGCGGATCCGCTGTACCTCTTCCTGCGTCAGCTTTTTGGTATTGGCAAACGCGGCAATGAATGCCGGCAGGGAACCGCCGAACACCTCGTCCACAAACCGTGCGCTCTGCATACCGCGCAGCTCGTCGCGCCCGATCAGGACGCTCACCCTGCCGTTTTCGCACCGGAAAATACCGTTGTCGCAAAACTTACGCAGTACCGTATAGGTGGTCGTGCGCTTCCATTGCAGCTCCTGTGCGCACTGCCGGATCAGTTCTCCGGTCGTCATGGGTGCATGATCCCAGACGATCTGCGCAAAACGTGCGTCTACCGCGCCCAATTTCAGTTCGTTCATCGCCGTCCTCCTTGTCTATAAGTTATCGATACTTATAGTCTATACCATATAGACACAAATGTCAACCCGCTTCTGCCGGTTGTTACAAATTGTTTACACCTCAAAAAGCGCCGCGGAGTGGTTCCGCGGCGCCAGAGGTCGGCTTTGTTTTGTTTTTCGTCAGATGCAGAAGTGCATAAAGCGCATCATTTCCATGTAATCATCTGTTTCAAATACAACAGTCTGTGCATCTGCTGCAAATGCACCCGGATAGAAGGAATATTTATAGGCGCTTGTCCAGTCCTTATAGGTCGCCTCCATTCGGAAATGCGACGGCATTCTGACGGTGCACGCTTCTCTGCCGGCGGGCGTTACGGCATAGCGCAGGGCATGCTCCATCGCCTCTTCAATCTCGCGGCATACCTTTGCGGGGTGCGGCGCAATTACGCCGCCGCCGTACCCGGTTTTGGATGCAACTGTTGTGATTCCCGGCACCATCTCCTTTGCCGAGGCGCAAAGCGCGGCATCACCGGACAAAAAGATCACGGGAATTCCCAGCATCCCCGCCATATAGGCGTTCAGGACAAACTCGGAGGCGGGCTTTCCGTTCAGCATAACCCGCTGCAATCCCGTGGTCATGGTGTGGGACAGCGGGTTTCCGTCGCTGACCGCATCGCTGTGATAACCGGTGAATCCCACATACTCGTAGGAATCGCGGTCCAAGCCACCCATCATACAGTACAGATCGCGGATCCATCCCCGCAGAACCGACGCGTTTTCCGGCAATGCGGACGGATCAATATTCCGGGCAATATCGTGCGCATCCTTGACCGTCACGTCCAGTCCCAGTTTCCCTGCGGCACGGCAAGCTGCCGCTACCTCGCGGGTCATCTGGGCGGCAAAATAGGGATACATCCGCTCGCCGGGCGTTGCCTCGTCCCAGGTGTCGATTCCGGCGGTTCCTTCAATATCCGCGCTCAGAAACAGTTTCATTCCTTCCCCTCCCTGCTTTCCTCTTTGCATTCCGTTGCGCTCTCCTCTTTTGTAAGGATTGCATCCGTTTCGGTTTTCCTTTTCTCTTTGTAGGCTTCCAGTGCCTCGGTGTCCGCTTTTTTCAGTTCAATGGACACACGCGGCGTGGAATAATCGTACAGGCAGAGCGTCCCGTATGCTTCTTTTTCGTAATCAATATCCCCGACATAGTAGATATCGGCATAAACGGCAAGCACCGTTTCGTCAATGACAATACCGTCAAACAGATAGGTTCTGTAATTATAGACATTTTTCTGTGCCATTCCGATGGTGTCCCTGTCCGGGTAGTACCGCTCAAAGCGCACGCTTTCCGGGTTGTTTCCATCGTTATCGGAGGGATCGTCCGGGGTCAAATCGTAAGCGACATAGAGAGTCACGTCATAGAGCATTTCCGCGCGATCCGGCATGGTTTCCAGTTTGTAATCCTCTTTGAGGTGCTTGATCGTACTGTTGTTGTACCGGAATACGAGCTGTACCTGCTCCGCCTCTTCGACATAGCGCCACTGCGTCACGCCGAAATAGCCGTAATTCTTCTCTGCCTTGGTAACCGTCGCCTGCTCCTGGTACCACATGGTCAGCTTTCCTGCCTTTTCATAGGCATCGGCGGTGTTGCGGTTGACCTTGAGCACCCCCACTGCGGCGGGGTCGCCGGAAGAAAAAATCCGCCAGAGCACGATTCCGTTGACTGCAACAATCAACAGGATACCCAAAATACGGAACAAAAGACGGAAAATTCTTCCCTTTCCCTGTGCGACACTTCTTTTTGCCATGCGGAAATCCTCCTTCCGGATCTTCGGTATCAGTTTTCCGACGCCGCCATGTGTCGGAGCCGGTCGAGTGCATTCTGCAAAATAATCTGTGCAGACAGCGTATCAATGACGCCCTTCCGCTTGGCGCCGCGTGTATCGGTTTCGTTCAGATAGCGTGACGCCGCCATGGTAGTCATTCTTTCATCCAAGGTCGCGACCGGCACCGTTTCTCCCAACAGATGCCGCAATTCCTGCGCAAATTTCTCCGCGTGCGCCGCGCGGGGTCCGTGCGAACCGTCCATATTGACCGGAAGTCCGACCACAACGGCGACTGCGCCCCGTTCCCGCACGGTCTGTGCAACCGC
>FR890560.1:7825-36343 GCA_000433415.1 Clostridium sp. CAG:448 | reverse complement strand
CCCTTTTTGTTTTGGATCGGGTTCAGCCGCCGCAGCAGCAACTGATGAGCAGCAATGCGATAATCAGGATCCAGATCATGTTGTTATTGTCGAAAAGGTTGCACAAACAGTTATTCATGAAATAAGCCCCTCTTTCGTTAGTTTGGAAGAAGTACCCTGTGGGCTTCCTCAATAGCAGAATATGAGGGATGGAGGGGGAGTGTGCCGAAAAAAGCAGAAAAAAGGAAAACCAAAAAAAAAAAAAAAAAAGAAAAAAAAAATCGCCCCCGGCGGTGAGAATCCGTGAGCGATTATTTCATAGTTGCACTTCTCCGGGTTTGCATGGGTTTTGCAAACACAAAAACGGAAAAATCAGCGAACTGCGTTGATTGCTTTTGTAAACTGGCTCTTTTTACGGGCAGCGGCGTTCTTATGAATAATGCCGCGTGCGGCTGCGTGATCAATGATTTTGACAGCAGTAGCATACTCAGCCTTGATGGTTTCCACATCGTTGTTGGCAACAGCGGTCTCATACTTCTTAACGATGGTCTTCATTCTGGAACGGAACATCTGGTTCTGCAGAGCCTTTTTGTTGCTGACCACAACGCGCTTTTTGGCGGATTTGATATTCGGCAAGTCGATTCACCTCCAATTCAGAATTTGCGATTTTCACCGGTATCGGCGTCACGGCATGAGAGGGTACCGATCGTTCCAACACACGTTCCTCATTATAGCACATCCTTTTTGAAATTGCAATAGGTTTTTGCAACTTTTTTTGAAAATATGCCGTTATCTGCTGACCGATACCACGACGGTATCCGGGTTATAGTACTTCCACATTTTCAGCGCCCGTTCGGTTGCTTCAAAATAGAAGGCACATTGAGTTCCGGTACGGTCGGTGAACAGCGCCACGTAAAGATCCGGTGCGTCTGCGGAGGATGCGCAGGAGAAAACGGTTGCCCCGGACAGCCGTCTGCCGATGCGGTCAAGATATGGGGCGCTGCAGGGAAGAACGTCGGAAAAATCGCGCAGGGGTCGGGAAAACAAAATACCCTCCAATCTGCCTCCGTAAATGACGGACGCGGTCAGAATTCCAGCGGCAATCTCGTACTTGTATTCAGGTACCGTATACGGATGTACGAAATAGTAGTACACCCAGAGCGAAAGCGGAATCAGGCAGAGTAGCGGCCAGAAGTGCGTCAGTGCGCCGAATGCAAACCAGAGTAAGGTCAGAAAAACAAAACCGAGACGGAACAGAACGCGCCGCGTCCGGAACTTTCCGACAATTTTCTGTGCCACAACGTATTCGTAGGTGTCGCTTTGGTCATCGTGCTTTTTTGCTTTGTGCAGTTTCATAGATATTGCCCTGTCCTTTGGATCCGGATTGTTTTCATAAGTATAACATATCGCATTCCGGATGTCAAGAAAAACGGCGTTCATAAAATATTTACATTTTAATTTTGACATTTTCTCCCTAATTCACAAAACATTCGTTCTGCATTTGGATTATTTTGAAAAAATACCGATTGACAGCGCTTGCAAAATGTGATAAACTAATATACTGCAATATAATTGCTCAGTTTGTGCTCTTTAAGCATAAAAAGAATGGAATGGAGTGATAGAGTTTCATGGTCAACCTGAAAGAGCAGAGGTTGGGGCAGAATGTGAGAAAGTCATTTTCCCGCACCCGTTTTAACCTCGAATTGCCCAACCTTGTGGAAGTGCAGACCAAATCCTACAAGTGGTTCCTGGAAGAGGGACTTATGGAGGTTTTGCGGGATGTATCCCCGATTACGGACTATTCCGGAAACCTTTCCATCGAATTTGTTTCCTATTCTATCGGAAAGCAACCGAAGTATTCGGTCGAGGAATGCAAGGAAAGAGACGCCAATTACGCCGCGCAGCTGCGCGTAACCGCCAGACTCAGCAACCGCCTGACCGGAGAAATCAAGCAGGATGATGTGTACATGGGAGAATTCCCTCTGATGACGGATACGGGAACGTTTGTGATCAACGGAGCGGAGCGTGTAATTGTTTCTCAGATTGTGCGTTCTCCCGGTATGTACTACGCAAGCGACATCGACAAGACAGGGAAGCGGACCTATGCCGCGACCGTGATTCCTTACCGTGGCGCATGGCTGGAGTATGAAACCGATATCAACGGCGTCATGTATGTCCGCATTGATAAGAATCGCAAAGTTCCGATGACCATGTTTATCCGCGCATTGGGCGTGGAATCCAGAGATGACATCTATGAGCTCCTGGGCAAGGATGATCAGCTGACCGCTACATTTGAAAAGGATGAGTGCGAAGATCTTGCTGTCCGCAATGCCTCTACGGTCGGCGTTGAGGCGCTCAAGGAAATTTATAAAAAGCTCCGTCCGGGTGAGCCGCCTCTGGTGGAATCCGCAAGGACGCTGATTGACAATTACTTCTTTGACGCACGCAGGTACGACATTGAACCTGTCGGACGTTACAAATTCGATAAGAAGATGGCGATTCATTGCCGCATTACCGGGCGGAAGCTGTCGCGCGATGCGGTCAGCCCTTTGACGGGTGAGGTTGTTGCCGCGGCGGGAAGCGTTCTGAGCGCAGATGACGCGATGAACCTGGAAAAGGCAGGAGTTAATGAAGTGTATCTTGCCACGGACAACGGTGCGGAAGTCAAGGTTCTTTCCAACAACACCGTGGAGCCCGCATGGATTTTGGGATACGACCTTACAGAGTGCGGCGTCAGCGAAAAATGCCATACACCTGTCCTGCTTGAAATCATCGAACAGGCAGGGGGAGATCCGGATGCGGTCAAGGCGATTGCCAAGGCACGTATTGCGGAGCTGTGCCCCAAGCATATTACCCGGGATGATATTTTTGCTTCCATTAACTATATTATCGGTCTTGCGCATGAAGTCGGTACGGTTGACGATATCGACCATCTGGGCAACCGCCGGATCCGTTCGGTGGGTGAGCAGCTCCAGAACCAGATGCGGATCGGTTTTGCCCGCATGGACAAGATCATCAAGGAGCGCATGACGACTCAGGACAACGAGAAGCTGACACCGCTTGCACTGATCAATGTGCGCCCGGTGGCAACGGTAATCCGTGAGTTTTTCGGCTCTTCGCAGCTTTCTCAGTTCATGGATCAGAACAACCCGTTGGCAGAGCTGACCCATAAGCGCCGTCTTTCCGCACTCGGACCGGGCGGTTTGTCCCGTGACCGTGCATCCTTCGATGTTCGTGACGTGCACTACACCCAGTACGGTCGTATGTGCCCGATCGAGACGCCTGAAGGACCGAACATCGGTCTGATCTCTTATCTGACCACCTATGCGCGCATCAACAACTACGGCTTCATTGAGGCGCCATATCGCCGGGTAGAGCATGTGCGCAAGCCGGATGGAACGGTTGATCACATTGTGACGGATCAGGTGGAATATATGACTGCCGATGTTGAGGATAACTATATCATTGCGCAGGCAAACGAACCGCTGGATGAGGGTGGGCATTTCGTCAACCGGAAGGTAACTGCCCGTGATAAGACGGAAATTTTGGAAATGGATCCGGCGCGCGTTGACTTTATGGACGTTTCCCCGAAGATGGTGGTGTCGGTTGCAACGGCAATGATCCCCTTCCTGGAAAACGACGACAACTCCCGCGCACTGATGGGATCCAACATGCAGAAGCAGGCAGTGCCGCTTATGGTGACCGATAACCCGATTGTCGGTACCGGTATGGAATATAAAGCCGCGGTTGACTCCGGCGTTGTAATTGTCGCCAAAGAAGCAGGAACCGTCGAAAAGGTAGATGCGAACCGCATTGTGATTGTGACAGCGGACGGAAGAAAGAGCGTATACGAGCTTTCCAAGTTCAAGAGAACAAACCAGGGAACCTGCTTCAATCAGCGCCCGATCGTACGTAAGGGACAGTCGGTGGAAGAGGGACAGGTCATTGCGGACGGACCTGCGACCAAGAACGGTGAAATCTCGCTCGGTAAGAATGCGCTGATCGGATTTATGACCTGGGAGGGTTATAACTACGAGGACGCGGTGCTGTTGAACGAGCGTCTGGTGAGAGATGATGTTTACACGTCTCTCCATATTGAAGAATATACACATGAAGCACGGGAAACCAAACTCGGGCCGGAAGAGATCACAAGAGAAATTCCCAACGTCGGTGAGGACGCTCTGAAGGATCTGAACAACGACGGTATTATCCGGAAGGGAACCGAGGTGCGTGCCGGGGATATCCTGGTCGGAAAGATTACGCCGAAGGGAGAAACCGAGCTGACTGCGGAAGAACGTCTGCTTCGCGCGATCTTCGGTGAAAAGGCAAGAGAAGTCAGAGATACTTCTCTCCGTCTGCCGCACGGTGAATCCGGTATTGTTGTAGATGTGCGCGTCTTTTCGCGTGAAAACGGGGATGAGCTTTCTGCGGGCGTGACTAAGAAGGTCCGCGTGTATATTGCGCAGAAGCGTAAGATTTCCGTAGGTGATAAGATGGCAGGTCGTCACGGTAACAAGGGTGTCGTTTCGCGCATCCTGCCGCCGGAAGATATGCCGTTCTTGCCGGACGGAACGCCGCTGGATATCGTTCTGAACCCGTTGGGCGTGCCTTCCCGTATGAATATCGGACAGGTGCTTGAGGTTCACCTCGGCATTGCCGCGCGTAAATTGGGATGGAAGATTATGACGCCCGTGTTCGATGGTGCAACCGAGCGTGATATCAGCGAATGTCTCCGCATGGCGGGCTACTCCCGTGAGCTTTTTCCGTTGGAAAACCCTGAAGGGAAGGAGCTCTTTGAAGAGATTATCAAGCCGGACGGTTCCAAGGACTATCGTCTGTTTACTCCTGAGGAAAGAAGCAATCCTGCTTATATTGAGGAAATGCGTCAGGCGCATAAGCTGAAGCTGTTTGACGGTAAGACGGTTCTTTATGACGGACGTACCGGTGAACCGTTTGATAACCCGGTCACGGTCGGTATCATGTATTATCTGAAGCTGCACCATTTGGTGGACGATAAGATTCATGCCCGTTCCAACGGTCCGTACTCTCTGGTGACACAGCAGCCGCTCGGCGGTAAAGCACAGTTCGGCGGTCAGCGTTTCGGCGAAATGGAGGTCTGGGCGCTTGAAGCTTACGGTGCTGCATATACGTTGCAGGAAATCCTGACGGTCAAGTCGGATGATATAACCGGGCGCAGAAAAGCATATGAGGCAATCATAAAAGGACAGAATATTCCGACGCCCGGCATTCCGGAATCCTTCAAGGTGCTTGTCAAGGAATTGCAGGCACTGGCACTCGATGTGCGTGTGCTTGACCGGAACGGCAACGAGGTTCAGCTTTCGACGCTCTGCAATGAGGATGATGCTCCTGCTTATTCCAACAAGATGGATGCGGAAGCAATTGAAAATGCGATCGGCAACGGTGTGGAAACGGATGAATTCAACGATTCTTATACCATTGAAGGCGGTCACTCCCTTGATTTCGGTGAGGAAGATGAGTCGGACGAGGAGTATGATGACGGCACATCCGATGAGACGGATGCGTTTTCCGATCACGACGATTACGACCAATGATGGCGCTCCCGGCGGTTGTGCCGTCGGACGTGAACCGATGCCGGTAAATACCGGCAGGATATTTAACGAATGATAGATAATATAGTGAGGAGAAACGCTGTGGAGCATACTGAATTTTCTTCAATTAAAATCGGTCTGGCATCTCCGGAAATGATACGAGAATGGTCTTACGGCGAGGTCAATAAGCCGGAAACCATTAACTACAGAACCCTGAAGGCCGAGGTCGGCGGTCTTTTCTGCGAACGGATTTTCGGGCCGACCAAGGACGGCGCCTGCATGTGCGGAAAGTACAAGAATTCGCACAGCAAAGAGGTGATCCGTTGCGAAAAGTGTGGTGTTGATGTCACTACCAAAAAGGTGCGCCGCGAGAGAATGGGACGGATTGAACTTGCCTCTCCGGTCTCCCATATCTGGTATTTCAAAGCGATCCCGTCCCGCATGGCACTGGTGCTTGATATTTCTCCGAAACAGCTGGAGCAGGTGCTCTACTTTGCGGAAAATATTGTGCTGGATCCGGGTACCACGCCCATTCCGAAGGGCACGGTGCTTGGAGAAAAGCAGTACGCCGATTACCGTGAAATGTACGGAAAGGATTTCCGCGTCGGCATGGGCGCTGAAGCCATTAAGGAACTCCTTGCGGCGATCGACGTTGAGGAGCTGGCGGAACAGCTGAAAAATGATCTGAAAAACGCAACCGGTCAGAAGAAGACCCGGATTATCAAGCGCTTGGAGGTTATTGAGGCGTTCCGTAAATCCGGAAACAAGCTTGAGTGGATGATTCTGGACGTGATTCCGGTCATTCCGCCGGATATCCGCCCGATGGTACAGCTGGACGGCGGCAGATTTGCTTCGTCCGATTTGAACGAACTGTATCGCCGTGTGATCAGCAGAAACAACCGTCTGAAGAAGCTGATGGAAATCCGGACGCCTGAAATTGTGATCCGGAACGAAAAGAGAATGCTGCAGGAGGCGGTGGACGCCCTGATCGACAACGGGCGCCGCGGAAAGCCGGTGACCGGTCCTTCCAACCGTCCGCTGAAATCCCTGTCCGAAATGCTGCGCGGTAAGCAGGGACGTTTCCGTCAGAACCTGCTCGGTAAGCGCGTGGACTATTCCGGACGTTCCGTTATCGTGGTCGGACCCAGCCTGAAGATTTATCAGTGCGGTCTGCCGCGTGAAATGGCTTTGGAACTGTTCAAACCGTTTGTGGTCAAGCGACTTGTCGAGATGGGCAAGGCGATCAATGTCAAGGACGCACAGAAGAAGATTGAACGTGTTTATCCCGAGGTCTGGGATGCACTGGAAAATGTCATTAAGGGTCACCCGGTTCTTTTGAACCGTGCACCGACTCTGCACCGACTCTCCATTCAGGCATTTGAGCCTGTTCTGGTGGAAGGACGCGCGATCAAACTGCACCCGTTGGTCTGTACCGCATTCAATGCGGACTTTGACGGCGACCAGATGCCGGTACACGTACCGCTTTCTGCGGAAGCTCAGGCAGAGGCGCGTTTCCTGATGCTGTCGGCAAACAACCTCTTGAAACCGGTCGACGGCCGTGCGGTTGCAATTCCGACGCAGGATATGATCCTCGGTTCTTACTACCTGACGATGGAGAAGGCGGGAGAACCCGGCGACAGGGAGCCGTATCTGGACGAGAACGGTCAGCCCCTTCTTGACGAGAAGGGCGAGGTGATTTACAAATACCGGATGTACCGCAATTTTGATGAGGCGGTTATGGCATATGTCAATCATCAGATCGGTCTGCATTCCCGTATCAAGGTGCGTGTAGAAAAGGATTTCGATGGCGTCAAACGGGAGGCAGTCATTGTCACAACCCTGGGCCGTCTGATCTTTAACCGTCCGATTCCGCAGGATCTGGGCTTTGTGGACAGAAGCAAGCCGGAGAATGATTTTGCGCTTGAGATCGAATTCGTGATCAAAAAGAAGCAGCTCGGTCAGATTATTAACTACTGCATCAAGAAGCACGGCGCTGCCGTCTGCGCCAACATGCTTGACGAGATCAAGGCAATGGGTTACAAATATTCTACCCGCGCATCCTTCTCGATTTCGGTGTACGATATGACCATCCCGAAGGAAAAGCCGCAGTTGATCGCAGAAGGTCAGCATAAGGTAGATGCAATCACCAAGCACTTTTTGCGTGGTGAGTTGTCGGAAGAAGAGCGTTACCAGAGTGTTATCAAGATCTGGAAGCAGACAACCGAGGATGTTACAACTGCCCTGCAGGACAGCTTCTCACAGTTCAACCCGATCAAGATCATGGCGGACTCCGGTGCGCGTGGTTCCATGACACAGATGCGGCAGCTTGCCGGTATGCGCGGATCCATGTTTGCAACCAACGGTAAGACAATGGAATTGCCGATCAAATCCAACTTCCGTGAAGGTATGAATATCATGGAGTACTTCATGGGAGCGCGTGCGTCGCGTAAGTCCCTGTCCGATACCGCACTTCGTACCGCGGACTCCGGTTACCTGACCAGACGTTTGGTGGATGTTTCGCAGGAAGTGATTGTCCGTGAGGAAAAGTGTGATACCACAAAGGGTGCATGGGTCAACGAAATTATCGACGAGAAAGACAAGAATGTACTGGAGCCGTTGGTTGACCGTATCGTGGGCAGATATACAATCGGCGAGGTCGTGGATCCCGCAACCGGTGAGGTTATTGTCGGTGACGACGAAATGATCAGCGAGGAACAGGCAGACAGAATTGTCGCGGCAGGAATCAAGAAGGTTTATATCCGTACAGTCATTCAGTGCCATTCCAAATACGGTATCTGCGCACATTGCTACGGCGCGGACCTTGCATCCGGCAAGCCGGTCAATATCGGTGAGGCGGTCGGTATCATTGCCGCACAGTCCATCGGTGAACCCGGTACGCAGCTGACGATGAGAACGTTCCACTCCGGCGGTGTGGCAGGAAGCGATATTACACAGGGTCTTCCCCGTGTCGAAGAGCTGTTTGAGGCAAGACAGCCCAAGAAGGCTGCAATTATGACGGAGTATGCCGGCGTTGTGCATATCAAACCGTCCGATATTCCGGGTATGAACGATGTTTCCATTCACGTGGACGAAACGGGCGACTTTGTGAAATATCAGGTGCCTTACGGGGTTCGTCTGGCAGTGGAAGACGGTGACCATTTGGAAAAGGGACAGTCCATTACCGAGGGTAGTAAAGCACCCGCAAGTATCATGAAAATCCTTGGTTTGGATGCCGTTTATGAGTATATTATCAAGGAAATTCAGCGCGTTTACCGTTCACAGTCGGTAAATGTCAACGACAAGCATATTGAGATCATTGCGCGTCAGATGACCAGAAAGATCCGGGTGGACGAGATCGGAGATACCAATCTGTTGCTCGGCTCGCTGGTGGACATCAATGATTTTGAAACTGAAAATGACCTTGTCCATGCCCGCATCGCGGCGGGAGAAGAAGGACTCCATTATGCGGTTGGAGCACCGGTTCTGCTGGGTATCACCAAGGCATCCCTGGCGACCGAGTCCTTCCTGTCGGCAGCGTCCTTCCAGGAAACCACCAAGGTTCTGACGGAGGCTGCGATCAGAGGTAAGGTTGACCATCTGATCGGTTTGAAGGAGAACGTCATTATCGGTAAGCTGATTCCTGCCGGAACCGGTATGTCCTGCTACCACGGGGTAGATGTTAAACCGCTGCACCCGATTTCTGAGGAAGAAGAGTTCCTTACGGAGGATCACGATGGCAACCATGAGAGCTGGAACGATGCGTCCGCAGACAGTTGGGAACATGAAGAAGCGGACGAAGAAGAAATCCTCTATGAGGAGGGCAATCCGTTGGAGGACGAAGAGAGCGAATACGGGGATGAGTGATTCGCACGTCTTTGACCGAGCCATCGCTGTACTTGCATAATATCCTTGGACCATACACAGAATCTCCACCGGAAACGGTGGGGATTACTGTATAATATGAAAAAAACAAGGCAACCATATTTGTGCAAAACAGAGAAATTTTCGGTCTAAAATTTTGCACCTTGACAAAAAGACAAGTCGGTGCTATAATTAACTGTAAAATGTCGCGGGTGGGGTGATTTTGCGCCTGCGAGACATTTTGGGGCAGTTCCGCGTGATGGATAGACGCGTTCTGTATAAACATTAAATTCAGAAGAAGGAGGAAAAAAGAATGCCAACCTTTAACCAGCTTGTCAGACAGGGTCGTAGCGAAAAGGTGTATAAGTCCAAGGCGCCTGTGCTCCAGAAGGGCTTTAACTCTCTTTCCAACGCTGCAACCGATCAGCCCTCTCCGCAGAAGAGAGGCGTATGCACGAAGGTTTCCACTACAAGCCCGAAGAAGCCGAACTCTGCGCTCCGTAAGATCGCGAGAGTCAGACTGACCAACGGCTTGGAAGCAACCGTGTATATTCCCGGTATCGGTCATAACCTGCAGGAACACTCGGTCGTCCTTATCAGAGGCGGAAGAGTCAGAGACCTGCCCGGTGTCCGTTACCACATTATCCGCGGTACCCTTGATGCACAAGGCGTTGCAAACCGTAACCAGAGCCGTTCCAAATACGGCGCAAAGATCCCGAAGAAGAAGAAGTAATCGGGACCGAACAGAAGGTAAAAAGCAACTTTGGCACCGTCCGATGTCTGACTGTAAATTTAGTGTTTATAGAAACTCTGGCGAGCGCAAACAAAAGGATTGCTTTTGAGTACCTGTGATTTCATTTTTACTATTAATGAAGGAGGGAAGTTAAAGTGCCGAGAAGAGGTCGTATATCCAAAAGAGATGTATTGCCGGATCCGTTGTACAATTCCAAGCTGGTTACAAAGCTTGTCAACAACGTGATGTATGACGGCAAGAAGGGTGTTGCGCAGAAGATCGTATATGATGCTTTTGGTATCATTGAAGCAAAGCTGGGTCAGAATCCCCAGGAGGTCTTTGTGGCAGCGCTGGACAATCTGAAACCGGAACTGGAAGTAAAAGCACGCCGTGTGGGCGGATCCACTTACCAGGTTCCGATGGAAGTAAGAGCGGACCGTCAGCAGACACTGGCGCTCAGATGGCTGATTGGCTACGCGAGAAAGCGCAGTGAACGCACCATGGCGGAGAAACTGGCAGGCGAGATTATGGACGCCAAGAACAGTGCCGGTGCCGCATTCAAGAAAAAAGAAGAGACGCACAGAATGGCAGAAGCCAACAAGGCGTTTGCACATTACAGATACTAATACACTGGCAAGGAGACCGAAAGAAATATGCCAAGGGAATATTCACTTGAGCGTACGCGCAATATCGGCATCATGGCACACATCGATGCCGGAAAAACCACTACCACCGAAAGAATTCTGTTTTATACCGGAAAGGTGCACAAAATAGGGGAAACGCACGAAGGGTCTGCAACCATGGACTGGATGGCGGAAGAGCAGGAGAGAGGTATCACCATTACTTCTGCTGCCACCACATGTTTCTGGAAGAACAACCGTATCAATATCATTGATACTCCCGGACACGTTGACTTTACCGTTGAGGTTGAAAGATCTCTGCGTGTGCTGGATGGCTCTGTCACTGTTTTCTGTGCAAAGGGAGGCGTTGAGCCTCAGTCGGAAACCGTGTGGAGACAGGCTGACCGTTATCATGTGCCGAGAATGGCATATGTCAATAAAATGGACATTACCGGCGCAAACTTCTATCGTGTTATTGACATGATGAAGGAAAGACTCCACGCAAATCCGGTACCGATTCAGTTGCCGATCGGAAAGGAAATGACATTCCGGGGCATTATCGATTTGATTACCATGGAAGCCGATGTTTATTATGATGACCTTGGCAAAGACATGAGAGTTGAACCGATTCCGGAAGATATGTTGGAGCAGGCGAAGGAATACCGTGCCGCTATGATTGAGGCTGCTGCCGAGGTCGATGACGCGCTGATGGAGAAATTCATCAACGAGGAAGAAATCACGCAGGAAGAAATCAAAGCAGCGCTCCGGAATGCAACCATTGCCAACAAGCTGGTTCCTGTGGTGTGCGGTACGTCTTACCGTAATAAGGGCGTTCAGAAACTTTTGGACGCAATCGTTGATTATATGCCTTCTCCGGTGGACATTCCGCCTGTGAAGGGAATTGATCCTCATACCGATGAGGAGATCACAAGAGATGCTTCGGATACAGAGCCTTTCTCTGCGTTGGCATTCAAGATCATGACCGACCCGTTTGTCGGAAAGCTTTGCTACTTCCGCGTTTATTCGGGTACGATCAACGCGGGCGACGTCGTTTATAACTCCACAAGAGGAAAACGCGAGCGTTTGGGAAGATTGCTGCAGATGCATGCCAACGAACGGAAAGATATTGATGTCTGCTACAGCGGTGATATTGCCGCTGCAATCGGTGTCAAAGCAACGACAACCGGAGACACTTTCTGTGATGAAAAGAATCCCATTATCCTTGAGAAAATGGAATTCCCGGAACCGGTTATCCGTCAGGCGATTGAGCCGAAGACCCGCGCAGGTCAGGAAAAGATGGGCATTGCACTGTCCAAGTTGGCAGAAGAAGACCCGACGTTCCGTACCTACACGGATGAAGAAACCGGTCAGACCATTATCGCCGGTATGGGCGAGTTGCACCTTGAGATTATCGTGGACAGAATGCTCCGCGAGTTCAAGGTGGAAGCAAACATCGGTAAGCCGCAGGTTGCATACAAGGAAACCATTCGCAAGAAGGTTGATCATGAGTGCAAGTACAAGCGTCAGTCCGGTGGTTCCGGTCAGTACGGTCACGTCAAGATTACGATCGAGCCGAACGAGCCGGGTAAGGGATACGAATTCATTGATGCCGTCAAGGGCGGTGCCATTCCGAAGGAGTATATCCCCGCTGTTGACCAGGGAATCCGCGGCGCTATGCAGAGCGGTGTTCTCGCAGGTTACAACGTTGTTGACGTAAAGGTTACGTTGTATGACGGTTCTTATCACGAAGTGGACTCCTCCGAGCTTGCATTCAAGATTGCCGGTTCTATGGCATTCAAGGAAGCGATGAAGCTTGCGGATCCGGTTCTGACCGAGCCGATCATGAAGGTTACCGTGATTACGCCGGATGATTATCTGGGTGAAATCATCGGTGATATGAACAGCCGCCGCGGACAGATCCAGTCGATGGAAGCGGTCAGTGGCGGACAGGAAGTGGTTGCATTTGTGCCGCTTTCAGAAATGTTCGGATATGCAACCGACATGCGTTCCAAGACGCAGGGTCGTGGTGTATATTCTATGGAACCCAGCCACTTTGCCGTGGTTCCGAAATCCATCCAGGATCAGATCATTTCCGCACGAGCTGGTCTGTAAAAGGATAAACGAAAAATTCAAATATTTTATGGAGGACATGAAAAATGGCTAAGCAAACATTCGAAAGAACAAAGCCCCATGTAAACATTGGTACCATTGGACACGTTGACCATGGTAAGACCACTCTTACCGCTGCTATCACCAAGGTTCTTTCTTTGGGTAACTCCAACATCGAGTTTCTGGCTTACAACCAGATCGATAACGCTCCCGAAGAGAAGGCAAGAGGTATCACAATCAACACCAGACACGTTGAGTATGAAACCGAGAAGCGTCACTATGCGCATGTTGACTGCCCCGGTCACGCTGACTATGTTAAGAACATGATTACTGGTGCTGCTCAGATGGACGGCGCTATCTTGGTTGTTGCAGGTACCGATGGCCCTCTGCAGCAGACCCGTGAGCACGTTCTGCTTGCACGTCAGGTTGGCGTTCCGGCAATCGTTGTGTTCCTGAATAAGACCGACCTGGTTGACGACGAAGAGCTGCTTGACCTGGTCGAGATGGAGGTTCGTGAGCTGCTGTCCGAGTATGACTTCCCGGGTGATGATATTCCGATCATCCGCGGTTCTGCCCGTAACGCTCTGGAGTCCACCTCCACCGATCCCAATGCACCTGAGTACAAGTGCATCCATGAGCTGATGGACGCTGTTGACTCTTATATTCCTACTCCTGAGCGTCAGTCCGATAAGCCCTTCCTGATGCCTGTCGAGGACGTCTTCTCCATCTCCGGTCGTGGTACTGTTGCTACCGGTCGTGTTGAGAGAGGTACTGTTAAGGTTGGTGACGTTGTTGAAATCGTCGGTCTGTCCGATGAGAAGACTTCCACCACCGTTACCGGTGTCGAAATGTTCCACAAGCTCCTGCCGCAGGCTGAAGCAGGCGACAACATCGGTGCTCTGCTCCGTGGTGTTGCTAAGGAAGGCATCGAAAGAGGACAGGTTCTGGCAAAGCCGGGCTCTGTTCATCCTCACACCAAGTTCGTTGGTCACGTTTACGTTCTGACCGAGAAGGAAGGCGGTCGTAAGAAGCCCTTCTTTGCAGGATACAGACCGCAGTTCTACTTCAGAACAACCGACGTTACCGGTACCATTCAATTGCCTGAGGGCGTTGAGATGTGCCGCCCCGGTGATAACGTTGATATCACCGTTGAGCTGATTACTCCCATCGCTTGCGAGCAGGGTCTGCGTTTCGCTATCCGTGAGGGTGGCAGAACCGTTGGTTCGGGCGTTGTAAGCCAGATCATCGAGTAATATTATTCGACTTTTTGTCGGACGCGCCTCCGGCGCGTCCGACATTCTGCTATATGCAGAAAGTATCTTTTATGATCAAAAAGCATGAATATAATCCAGTTGTGATGCTTTTTGAGGTATCTATCTTTGGGGAAGGGTGAAAATCCCTACCGGCGGTGATAGCCCGCGAACGCAGATGCGCCGAACAGGTGAGATTCCTGTGCCGACGGTTACAGTCCGGATGGGAAAAGATCAGAGTTTTTGGCGTTGCCATGAAAGGGCGACACAGAAAAAACTTGTTTTCTTTTCCGAATCATTTTTCGGAGGAAAAACAAAATGAATACAGAAAATCGTGGAAATGTACGCACAGGACGACTCCTGCTTTTGCGTAAACTAACCGTTACGGCGATTATGTCGGCAGTTTCTTTTGTCCTGATGCTGTTGGAATTCGCTACGCCGTTCACACCGGGCTTTTTGAAATTTGACTTTTCCGATCTGCCAGCCATCATCACAGCCTTTACCTTTGGTCCATTGTGGGGCGTGGCGGTCGAGCTTATTAAAAATTTGTTGCATATGCCGTTCTCCGGTACGTCTTTTGTCGGCGAACTGGCGAATTTTTTGATCGGTTCTGCAATGGTTCTCCCAGCCGGGGTCTTCTACCGTATTGATAAGACTCGAAGAGGGGCTGTCATCGGTTCGATTTTGGGCGGTTTGTTTGCCGCGCTGGTCAGTTTTCCTGTGAATTATTGGATTACTTACCCGTTTTATACCAATTTTATGCCGATGGATACCATTGTTGGGATGTATAAAGCGATCATTCCTGCCGCCGATACTTTGCCAAAAGCACTGTTGATGGTGAATGCGCCGTTTACTTTTATCAAGTGTCTGCTTTGTACGGTGATTACTTTTGTTGTCTATAAACGACTCTCTCCCATTCTGAAAGGGAAGGATAAGGATTTGAAATGATTGAAGCCATAAAGACTTTTTTCCTTGAAACGGTCGGTAAGGAACTGTGTGTGTTCCTGTGCTCCATGCTTCCGATTATTGAATTGCGCGGCGGAGTCCCTATGGGCGCTGCCTTCGGCTTGCCGTGGTGGCAGACGTATTTGCTCTGCGTTGCCGGAAATATGTTGCCGGTTCCGTTTATACTTTTGCTGATTCGTCGTCTGATTGATTGGATGGCGGCATCCAAGGTCAGGCTTTTTGCGAAGGTCGCTGGGTGGGTGAACCGCAAGGCAGAAAAAAACCGTGAGAAAATCGAACGGTACGGTTTTTGGGGCGTGACGCTTTTTGTTGCCATTCCGCTTCCGATGACCGGTGCATGGACGGGTTCGTTGGTTGCGGCAACCATTCATATGAAGTTTTGGAAGGCGCTCCTGTCCTCTCTGATCGGTGTGCTGATCGCGGGAACCGTTATGACACTTGCTTCCTATGGAGTGATTGCGGCTCTTGGATTTTTAAAATAGGAATCCGGTTATAGGGCTTTTGCAAGGGGGCTTTTTCTCAAAAAGTGCAAAAAATATCGAAACCCTCTTGCAATTGCAAGGAATCTGTGTTATACTGTTGTCCGTTAAAGTGAATAACTTTTATCAAGAGTGGTGTAGAGACAGGCTCGACGATACCACGACAACCTGCCGGTTTACCGGTAAGGTGCCAAATCCTGACAGATGAGAGAAGCAGAACTCCGTCTGTGACGGAGTTTTCTTTTGCAGAAAGAAGAGGTATGAAGAATGAAGGATTTTTTGTTTACCAGTGAATCGGTAACGGAAGGACATCCCGATAAGGTCTGTGACAAAATATCAGACAGTATCCTGGATGAAATTCTGCGGCAGGATCCGATGTCCCGCGTGGCATGTGAAACGTTTTGCACGACAGGACTTGTCGCTGTCATGGGAGAAATCACGACACACGCTTTTGTCGATATCCAGAAGGTTGTCCGTGACACGGTGCGGGAGATCGGTTATACGCGCGCCAAGTACGGCTTTGATGCAGACAGTTGTGCCGTAATCAATTCCATTCATGAACAGTCACCCGATATTGCTCTCGGTGTTGACCAGTCTTATGAGGCGAAAAACGGCGAGGATACCGATGGTTTGAACACCGGAGCCGGGGATCAGGGAATGATGTTTGGTTATGCCTGTGACGAATCCCCTGAACTGATGCCGTTGCCGATTTCTTTGGCACATCGCCTAGCGAAGCAGTTGACATCGGTTCGGAAAAATGACACGCTTGATTATCTGCGTCCGGACGGTAAGACACAGGTGACGGTTGCCTACCAGAACGGATGCCCTGTCCGTGTGGACACCGTTGTGATCTCCACACAGCACGGGCCGGATACGCCGCTTGCTCAGATCCGTAAGGATATGATCCGTGAGGTGATCAAGCCCATTATTCCGGCGGATATGCTTGACGAAAGAACTAAGATTTATGTCAACCCGACCGGCAGATTTGTGGTTGGCGGTCCCGCAGGAGACACCGGATTGACCGGACGGAAGATCATTGTCGATACCTACGGCGGTTATGCACGTCATGGCGGCGGTGCATTCTCCGGAAAGGATCCCACAAAGGTGGATCGCTCTGCCGCATATGCCGCCCGGTATATGGCGAAAAACGTGGTTGCCGCAGGGCTTGCAGGCAAGTGCGAAGTGCAGATCGCTTATGCAATCGGCGTTGCACGCCCGGTTTCCGTTATGGTGGACACTTTCGGAACCAATACCGTCGATGAGAAGAAAATTGCCGATGCGTTGAACACCTTGGTTGACCTGCGTCCCGCGGCGATTATCAAAAATTTCGATTTGCGCAGACCTATTTATGCGCCGCTTGCAGCGTATGGTCATATGGGAAGAGAAGACCTGATGGTCCCCTGGGAGTCTTCTGACCTGGTCGACCGGTTGCGCAGCATCTGCCGCTGACACGAACGGATGTTTTTTTGCATACCCTCATTAAGGGAGAAGGAGGGGGTGCAATTTGATGATCGTTTTATACACGTTTCTGGGGATTGCTGCTGTCATCGGTCTTTATACGGTGATTGTCGCAATTGGGCAGCTCTGTTTTCCGCTGCGGCAAATATCGGTCGCACTCAGAATTGAGACAAAAGAAGATGCGGAACGGTTGGATATTCTTCTGTGCGAGGCACGACGCTCGCTTCTTCGCCGCGGAGGTTCTCATGTGGAAGTTCTGATGGCGGAGGAATTGATTCCGGATCAGGAGCGTGAGCGGGAAATGTTGGTGCGCTTTTTGGAGGACAACCGTGCAACTCTATACTCTATCGGAAAGGAGAAGGTGCGGTATCATGCAGGACGAGGAAATACGGCAGACGGATGATACCGGAATGGAACGTCTTGCTGGGAATGTCGAATATATCCGGTATCAAAATGAGGAAAATGGCTATACGGTCTGTGATCTGGGGACGGAAAAAGAGGAATTGGTGACGCTGATCGGCAACATGCCGTACCTTGGTGAAGGCGACAGTATTGTTGTTTACGGCAGATGGGTGCACAATGCCAAATACGGAAGGCAGTTCCGTGTAGAGCGTTATGAAAGAAACATGCCTAGTGATGCTGCCTCTATTCTGCGTTATCTTTCCTCTCGCGCAATCAAGGGAATCGGTCCGCGCACGGCAAAAAAAATCGTGGATATGTACGGCGATGAAACCCTTGAGGTGATGGAGAATCACCCGGATTGGCTGAGTCAGATTCCCGGGATTTCACAAAAGAAGGCGCAGGAAATTGCGCGTGATTTTAAAGAAAAATCGGGAATCCGTTCCGCAATGCTCTTTTTCCGTGATTATTTCGGCGTTGCATTGACGGTTCGCATTTATAAAAAGTGGGGAACTGCCGCAGTGGACGTTGCCAAGGAAAATCCCTATTGCCTGTGCGATGAAATCGAGGGGGTCGGTTTTGAAAAAGCGGACACCATGGCGCAAAAATTGGGACTGGCGATGGATTCTTTACCGCGTATTGAAAGCGGTATTTTGTACTTTCTCCGGAACAGCGCCCAGCAGAACGGACATGTCTGCCTGCCACGCGAAAAACTGATTGAAGGGACAGCCAAATTGCTCGGCGTGGATCCGGAAAAAGTGGTTTTGGCAATTGAAAGACTTTTGAGTAGCGGAAAGCTGCATGCGACGGTATTCGGCGGTATGTCCTATCTGTTTCTTGCCTATTTTGACAATAGCGAGCGATATATTGCGGACAAGCTGGTGCTTCTGGACAAGCTGCATCTGCGGGTGGATGCCGGCGATATTGCGGAATTTATCTCCCTTTTGGAGTTGCGCAACGATATCCGGTATGCCGCCCAACAAAAACGGGCGATTTATGACGCACTGGAAAACGGTGTCATGATCCTGACCGGAGGGCCCGGAACCGGAAAAACCACGGTTGTGCGGGGGCTGTTGGCAATTTTTGCTTCGTTGGATCTGAAGATTGCTCTTTGCGCGCCCACCGGTCGTGCGGCGAAACGGCTGTCCGAATCGACCCTTTGTGAGGCAAAGACCATTCATCGGTTGTTGGAGTGGGAGTTTGATGCGGAGGACAGCGGGGGCGGTGAGGACAGTGCGCGACACTTCCGAAAGTGTGAGACGGATTTGCTGGCGGAGGACGTGATTATCATTGATGAGGCGTCCATGATCGATTGTGTTTTATTTGCCAGCCTTTTGCGTGCGGTCAAGCCGGGTGCGCGCGTGATTCTGATCGGTGACGCTGACCAGCTTCCGAGCGTGGGAGCGGGGAATGTACTTTGGGATATTATTGATTCGGAACGTTTCAGCACCGTGCGACTGACGGAGATTTTCCGACAGGCGCAAAAATCGCTGATCGTTACGAATGCCCATGCAATCAATGAGGGGAAAATGCCGGTTTTGGATCGGAAGGATAATGACTTTTTCTTTCTTCCGCGTGAAAGCGACGCCGCTGTTGCGCAGACCATTGCCGACCTGTATCAGAACCGTTTGCCCAAGGCTTACGGTCAGGAAACAGAGGGAAATATGCAGGTCATTACCCCATCGCGCAGAGGAGAGGCGGGAACGGAAAATCTCAATCGATTGATGCAGGCATTGCACAACCCACCGGTCAAGGGCAAACGGGAGTATACATACCGGGACACGGTGTTCCGGGAAGGCGACCGTGTGATGCAGGTCAAAAACAACTATGAGATTGTCTGGAAAAAGGGAAGCGAAGAGGGAACGGGCGCCTTCAACGGCGACATTGGGGAAATCCTGAACATCAACCGGACAGACAACTGTATGCGGATTGCGTTTGACGACCGTGTTGTGGAGGAGTATCCCTTTGAGCAATTGGATGAATTGGAACTTGCCTATGCCATTACCGTGCATAAAAGCCAGGGGAGTGAGTACCCCTATGTGATCATTCCTGCGTACCATGCGCCGCGTCCGCTTCTGACCCGCCATTTGCTGTACACGGCAGTCACCCGTGCCAAGCGTATGGTGATTGTGGTGGGCAGTGAGCAGGTTCTGAACCTTATGGTGCAGAATAACCGGCAGTCCATGCGGTATACCTGCCTCTCGGCACGCTTGTGTACGCAATAGACATCTATAATTTCAGAGTATTTCGGAGGTTCCTGTATGGGATATTTGTACCTTGTACTTGCGGCGCTGTTCTTTTCGCTGCAGTTTATTTTCAGTAAGAAATATCAGACGCTGGCACCCGGAGGCGGCGCCTGCTCCAGCGGCTTCTTCATGTATTTGCAGTATCTTTGGGTTTTGGTGATCTGGACTGCCGTTTACGGTGCACGTGTGGATCTTTCCACGCCGCAGACCTTTTTGTTTGCGGGGATTTATATGGCGGCATCCGCGCTTTGCACCCTGTCGTCACTGGCAGCTTTGAATACCTGCAAGTTGGCGGTTGTATCGCTCTTTTCCCTGATTGGCGGACAGATGTTGCCGTTTTTCTATGGGCTGATTTTCACCGGCGCCGGAAAAACGACCGGAATTCTTTCGTGGTTGGGGTTTGCGGCTCTGCTTGCGACCTGCGTCATCAGTCTGCCCAGAGAAAAGGATGACGGGGAACGGACCGGTAAAAAATGGCGTGCGGCTTTTCTGTGCATGGGCGCATTTGTCGGTAACGGTATGGTTTCGGTTGCGACGGATATGAACGCAAAGGCGATTGCGGCAGGACGAAGCACCAGCGAAGGATTTATGATTGTCAATGCCATTTTCGGAGTTCTGATCGGACTTGCATTGATATTGTCGAACCGCCGGGCGCTCCGTCCGCTTCTTTCCGGAAACGGTACGGCATTACCACAGACTGACCGGGAGCAGGCATCTGCCGTTTCCCGTAAGCTGGTAATCGCTGTGATTCTCTGCGCCGGCGCTTATGCGGTGCTGAACGGTTTGGGAAATGTTTTCAGCATGCTTTGCGGTGCATCCGAGGGAATGCAGTCTACCGTGCAGTATCCGGTTCTGAATGCGTTGATCCTGATCATGATGCCGCTGATCGGGCGGGTTGTGTTCAAAGAAAAACTGACCGCCCGCATTCTGATTTCGTCCGGACTGGCTGCGATAGGTGTCTTGCTGTTTATGGCAGACACCTTGCTGATGTAAAAGATGTAAGGCATTATCGCGCAATCCACGCAGCGCAATTTGCGCAGGCATACTTGCTTGCGTCTTTTCCGTCATACTTCACAAAAATCCTTGTCAGTAGCTCTGCTACAACCTGCGAATTTTTGTATTGTCTGACGAAAAATCCGACTGCGCAATTCACCATCGGAATTGCGCGGTAATGCCGTAAAAAAATCCCGCTTGCGTTCTGTGCAAGCGGGATTTTAAGATAGTGTGGTTATTTTTTATCGGTAGCACCGGTTGCGGTGAAATGGTGCTTGATGGCGTCAAAGGTCTGTGCACTGATCACGTGCTCAATGCGGCAGGCGTCTTCGGTTGCGATCTTTTCATCGATGCCCAAAAGGATCAGCATACGTGTGAGTACGGTATGCCGCTCGTAAATGTTTTCCGCAATGGCGCGACCGCTTTCGGTCAGGAAGAGATGTCCGTTTGCGTCGGTGGTCAGATATCCGTTTTTGCGGAGAATTCCCACGGCGCGGCTGATGCTGGGTTTGGAAAAATGCATATATTCAGCTACATCCAAAGACCGAACGGCATTTGAATCCATGGAAAGAATGTAGATGGTTTCCAGGTACATTTCGCCGGATTCCTGTAAATTCATAGATATCACTCCTTTGTTGGATTTGATGCACTACCTCTGGTCATCTGCGGACTTTTTGGTTGCGGACAAGTATCTTACAGTGCCTCAAGAGCAAGTATAACACGTTTCCGTGAAAAAATCAAGTGCTTTTTGTCGAATCATTGTTGTCAATCTGAACAACAAATGATTTTTTGAGAATTGTACCATTGGCGTAAGCCACAAATTTCAAAAAAATGAAAAACAGGACTTGACAAAAGTGTCGGTGCGTGTTATCATATACGAGGTTAGCGAGGGCTAACCGATATGAAGAAGAACCGGTGAAATCGGTTCGGGGAGGAATCCGTATGATGCCCTTAGTGCTTGCGGACGCCGGCGAGGAGAACATTATCAAAAAGATCGGCGGAACTCCGGAGGTCAAGAAGCATCTTGAGAATCTGGGTTTTGTGGTTGGCGGTAATGTTACGGTGATCAATACGATCAATGGGAATCTGATTGTGAATGTCAAAGAAGCCCGTGTCGCGATCAGCCGTGAAATGGCGCAGAAAATCATGATATAATTTTATTCAATAAAGGAGGCAGTGACATGAAGACATTGCGCGAGGCAAAGGTCGGACAGGACGCGGTTGTTGTGAAACTCCACGGAGAAGGTGCAACCAAGCGCCGCATTATGGACATGGGCATTACCAAAGGTGTGCAGGTACATATCCGTAAGGTGGCACCGCTGGGTGATCCGATCGAGATCTCGGTTCGCGGCTATGAGCTTTCTATCCGTAAAGCGGATGCGGAAATGATCGAAATCGAGTAAGTTTCGATTGCCCGGTCTGATTTCAAATGACAATTATTTTTAGCCAAAGAGTTAGCATTTGCTAACAAATGGGAGGAGTGCTATTATGGAAAAGAATGACAAGCGGGTTCGGATTGCCCTCGCCGGAAACCCGAACGCAGGTAAGACCACACTTTTCAACGCACTGACCGGATCCAACCAGTTCGTCGGTAACTGGCCCGGTGTTACGGTTGAAAAGAAGGAAGGTAAGCTGAAGAAGCACGACGATGTCGTGATTACGGACCTTCCCGGTATTTATTCACTGTCCCCGTACACACTTGAAGAAGTGGTGGCGCGGAATTACCTGATTGGCGAACGCCCGGATGCCATCCTGAATATTGTGGATGGTACAAACCTGGAGCGTAACCTGTATCTGACCACCCAGCTGACTGAGTTGGGAATCCCGGTTGTTGTTGCCATCAACATGATTGATGTGGTGCGCAAGAACGGCGATAAAATCAACATCGGCGAGCTTTCCAAGCAATTGGGATGCGAGGTCGTTGAGATCTCCGCTTTGAAGGGAACCGGTGTTATGGAGGCGGCTGAGGCTGCGATTTACGCCGCTTCTCATACCAAGACGATTCCGCAGCATACCTTTACGGGATGTGTGGAGCATGCACTTGCACACATTGAAGAGGCAGTGCTGCATGACCGTCCGGAGGAACAGCAGCGTTGGTACGCAATCAAGATCTTTGAGCGCGATGATAAAGTGCTTGCGCAGTTCAATATTGATCAGGCAACGCTTGCTCATATCGAGAAGGATATCAAAGCGGCGGAAGAGGAGTTGGATGATGACTCTGAGTCCATTATTACAAACGAGCGCTACATCTACATAGCAAAGGTGATCAAAGCCTGCTACAAGAAAAAGAACGCAGGCAAGCTGTCCACCTCGGATAAGATCGATAAGGTTGTTACCAACCGTTGGTTGGGTCTGCCGATCTTTGCAGCGGTAATGTTCCTTGTTTACTACATTGCAATGGTTGCGGTCGGTGCACCTGCTACCGACTGGGCAAACGATGGTGTGTTCGGCGACGGATGGCACCTGCTTTGGATCGGAAGCAGCGCTTACAACGATGCGGACGGCGAGTACGGCGATGCGTTGAATGCAATTCAAGGATTTGTGGATGTTGATCCCGAGGCGGAAGATTTTGATGCTGCGGCGGCATTGGAAGCAGTCAAGAACTTCGTGCCGGAATCCGAGGATGCTGTCGGTACCGTCACGGTAGAGGATGAGGAAACATTGGAGCAGACCGAACTGAAGGTTTATTACTCCAAGATTCCCGACTCCGTGAAAAATGATAAAAAAGCGGATCCGTATGTCCCTGTGACCTATCTGGAAGCAAAGGCATACTTTGAAGAAAAGAATGCGGAATTTGCCGCACCGGATCCCGCTGATTTCGGTGTCTGGGTGCCCGGTATCCCTGTTCTCCTTGGTGATGCACTGAAGGTAGGTACAGACGAGCCGGTATGTCCTGAATGGCTGAGCGGACTGATTCTGGACGGTATTGTTGCCGGTGTCGGTG
The DNA here is from genome assembly GCA_000433415.1 of Clostridium sp. CAG:448. Taxonomy (GTDB): domain Bacteria; phylum Bacillota; class Clostridia; order Oscillospirales; family CAG-272; genus CAG-448. Next base: position 12,736 of record FR890560.1, on the reverse strand, counting down.
CTGTGCTCGGTTTTGTTCCCCAGATGTTGGTATTGTTCCTGATGTTGGCGTTCCTGGAAGCATGCGGCTACATGGCACGTATCGCATTTGTGCTGGACCGTATCTTCCGTAAGTTCGGATTGTCCGGCAAGTCCTTTATCCCGATGCTGATTGGTGTCGGATGCGGCGTTCCCGGTATCATGGCATCCAGAACGATAGAGAATGAACGCGACCGTCGGATGACTATTATGACAACGACCTTTATCCCCTGCGGTGCAAAGGTTCCTTTCATCGCAATGATTGCCGGCGCTGTGTTCGGCGGATCCGCATGGGTTGCAACCTCCGCATACTTCATCGGTATGGCTGCGATCATTTTGTCCGGTATCATGCTTAAGAAGACAAAGATGTTTGCCGGCGAGCCTGCTCCGTTCGTTATGGAGCTTCCCGCATACCACTGGCCGACCCCCGGAAACGTTCTGCGGTCCATGTGGGAGCGCGGCTGGTCCTTCATTAAGAAGGCTGGTACGATCATCCTTCTTTCCACCATTCTTGTTTGGTTCACAACCTACTTCGGATTCGTTGACGGATCCTTCCGTATGTTGTCTGATGATGAAATTGATAAGTCTATTCTTGCTGCGATCGGCGGTGTCCTTGCATGGGTCTTCAAGCCGCTTGGATGGGGCAACTGGCAGGCAGCCGTGGCATCCATCACAGGACTTGTCGCAAAAGAAAATATCGTTGGTACGCTCGGTATTCTTTACGGTGGCGGAGACGGCACTGTTTACCAGAACATTTCCGCGGCGTTCAGCGGTATCACGGGTTACTCCTTCTTGGTGTTCAACCTCCTGTGCGCACCTTGCTTCGCTGCAATCGGTGCTATCAAGCGTGAGATGAACAGCGCAAAGTGGACCTGGTTTGCGATCGGTTATCAGTGCGGATTTGCTTATCTGATTGCCCTGATGATCAACCAGTTCGGTTCTCTCTTCACCGGAAATGTCAATGTCGTTGGTTTGATCTTTGCTATCCTGGCACTTGCCGGCATGATCTACATGCTGTTCTTCCGTAAGTACCATGAAGCAACAAAGCTGACCACAAAGGTCAAAATGAAATAAAAATCGATAGGAGGTACTTGATTATGACGTGGGGAATGGTTTGTGTTTGTGTTGTGTTGCTTGCTGTTGTCGGATTTGCAATTTATCAGACGTTCTTTGCAAAGGGTAAGAAGGGATCCTCCTGTGGATGTGATTGCGCACATTGCAACGGCGCATGCGGCGGTTGTGGCAGTTGCGGCGGTGATGTTCCCTCGAAAAAAGGGAGGAAAACCTCAGTCACAAAAAAATAAAGCTCTGTATGTTCCGTCAACAAGCATACAGTGAGAAAACCTCCAACAGCAGGTCGGCAGTGAGATGCCGACCTGCACTTTTTCTTGACAGAAAAATCAAAAACGCGTATAATAGAATCCGTAACGGAGAGGGGGATTCTAAAAGTGAAGCTGTTTTTTTCCTATTTGCGCGGACGTTGGCGGGTATTGGGTTTGTTTTTTGCCTTGTTCGTGGTTTACCTGGTTTCTTTTTTTCTGTACCGGTTGCCGGTTGCCGCAGTCCTGTATCCCTCTGCTTTGTTTTTCCTTTGTGGCGGGGGAGCACTGTTGATTGACTTCTTCCATGTCAGAAAAAAGCACTTACAATTGCAGGCGATGAAGCATACGGATGCGGCGCTGATGTCCGTGCCGGACGGCAGCGGTTCCGTTTGCGAGGCGGATTACTGCGAAATCATCGACGGATTGCGTGCGCAGTCCGTTGCACTTGCGAATGCTGCCAAAAACAGGTATACACAGACCGTGGAATACTTTACGCTCTGGGCGCATCAGATTAAAACACCGATTGCTTCTATGCAGCTCAGTCTTCAGAACGAAGATACCACATATACACGCCGCCTGCGGGCGGAATTGCGCAGGGTTGAACAGTATGTTGAAATGGTTCTGACCTATTTGCGCCTGGACAGCGAGGAAAGCGATTATGTGTTTCGCACCTGTGACCTGGATGATTTGTTGCGTGAGAGTATCCGCAGTTTCTCTGCGGAATTCATTGATCGTCATCTGAAGCTAGTCTATGAACCAACCAACCGGACGATTGTGACGGACGAAAAATGGTTTTCATTTCTGGTCGGGCAGTTGCTGTCCAATGCGCTGAAATACACACCATCCGGGGAGATTCGCATTTTCATGTCGGACGCCGATACGCTTTGTATCAGCGACACCGGGATCGGTATCGCACCGGAGGATTTGCCGCGGGTGTTTGAGAAAGGATATACGGGATATAACGGAAGAATCGACCGCCAGGCAAGCGGGATCGGACTGTACCTTTGCCGACGCATCTGTGAAAAACTGTCTGTCGGTATCCGGATCACCTCTCTGGTCGGGAAGGGAACATCGGTGTTTTTGCAGTTGGAGCAGTATGAGTTTCATCCGGAATAAATGCTGATTTCTGGCACAGTACACCTGAATCTAACAAAATTGTAAGATTTATACCGAAAATGTAAGAGGATTCAATGGAATGCACTGCCGGATTCTGCTATAATGGGGACAGAAATTCAGGGGAGGTTTGTTATGAATCTTTTGGAAGTCAAAAATCTGCAAAAAATATACACCGGTCGCTTTGGAGGGGCGCGCGTACAGGCGCTGAAAAATGTGAGTTTTACGGTTGAACCGGGTGAATATGTTGCCATTATGGGGGAATCCGGAAGCGGAAAAACAACATTGCTGAATCTGCTTGCAGCGTTGGACCGTCCAACGGGAGGGAGCGTGATTCTGGATGGGATGGATCTTGCTACGGTGAAGGAGTCCGCCATTGCCGCTTTCCGCAGGGACAATCTTGGGTTTGTTTTTCAGGAATTCAATCTGTTGGATACCTTTACGGTCGAGGACAATATTTATTTGCCGCTTGTGCTTGCGGGCGAAAAATATGACAGCATGCACGCACGACTTGTTCCGCTTGCAGACAAACTGGGAATTACGTCCCTGTTGCAGAAGTATCCGTATGAGATTTCGGGCGGTCAAAAGCAGCGCGTGGCGGTTGCCCGTGCGGTGATCACCAATCCCAAGTTGGTGCTTGCCGATGAGCCGACCGGCGCATTGGATTCCCGTGCGACGGATGAATTGTTGCGTTTGTTTGCCCAAATCAATCATCAAGGGCAGACGGTGCTCATGGTAACGCATTCGGTGCGTGCAGCCAGTACGGCGGGACGCGTGCTTTTCATCAAGGACGGCGAGGTCTTTCATCAGATCTTTCGTGGGCGGGCAACCGATCAGGTGTTTTATCAGAAAATAGCAGACACACTGACGCTTCTTGCAACCGGAGGTATGCAGGCATGAAGGGAATGTTGTATCCTAAACTTGCGTTTGTTGCGATGAAGAAGAACAAACGCCTGTATCTGCCGTACTTTTTGACCTGCATCGGAATGGTTGTGATGCACTATATTGTGACGTTCCTCTATTATGATGAAATTCTGCTTTCGATGCGCGGGGGGCGGACGTTGCGGCTCATTATGGGCTTTGGATCCAGGGTGATCGCCATTTTCGCATGTATCTTCCTGTTTTATACCAATTCTTTTTTGATGCGGCGCAGGAAGAAGGAATTCGGACTGTATAACATTCTGGGAATGGGGAAGCGGCATTTGGGTTGGATTCTGTTTTGGGAATCTTTCATGATTGGCGGTGTCTCACTGGTTGCCGGCCTTTTTATCGGCATTGTCCTGTCTAAACTTGCTGAACTCGGAATGGTCAATATTATGCGGGAAAGTGTGAGTTACACGCTCTTTGTTTCTCCGGAAGCCGTGTTGACCGGTGCAGGTGTTTTTATCGGAATCTTCCTTTTACTGTTTTTGAATGCGCTGCGCCAGGTTCGTTTTTCGCACACCATGAATTTGCTGCGCAGCGATACCGTCGGAGAAAAGCCGCCGAAGGCAAATTTGTTTTTGGGGATCGTGGGCGTTCTTTTGCTGGCGGGTGCGTATTATCTGGCAGTTACCATCGAGAAGCCTGTGACGGCGATGGCTTACTTTTTTATTGCGGTGATTATGGTTATTATCGGCACCTATCTGTTGATGATTGCCGGATCGGTAACCCTTTGCCGTATTTTGCAGCGGAATAAGAAATACTATTACCGTCCCAACCACTTTGTATCCGTTTCCTCCATGGCATACCGTATGAAGCGCAACGGTGCGGGACTTGCATCCATCTGTATTCTCGCGACCATGGTTCTGGTTATGATTTCCACGACGTCCTGTCTCTATTTCGGCACGGAGGATTCTATCCGGGCAATGTATCCGCAGGCATTCAATATTGTGTTTTATATGGACGCGGATGTGATGTCCGATGAAGAATTTGTGACGGACCTGCGGGATTCCATTGCAGAGCAGGTCACGGCGGCAGGCGGAACTTTTGCATCAACTGCAGATTGGCGGGATGTGCAGTTCTTCGGGATATTAAAGCAGGATCATATTTCTTTGGACAATGAAAGTATGGATGCCTATGATGGCGGTCAGGACAGTCAACGCTACCGGGTGATGTTTGTCCCGCTTGCGGATTACAACCGGAGGACGGGGGCGGAACAGACATTGCAAAACGGGGAAGCACTATTGTCCGTAACGGACGGTTCCTATACGGCGCCGCAAGTGACCTTTGATGGAGGTGTTGCGCTTCGGGTTTCCGCAGGGGCGGACGGATTTTTGAGGGCAGAGGATTTGAAAAACGAGACGGATCCCGTGATGCTGGTGGTTGTACCGGATGTTGACGCGGCAACGGAATATCTGGAATTCGGAACGGATCGCGGTTTGCGTTACGAGTGGCATCTGGCGTTTGATACCGGGCTTGACAGAGCAGACAACCTGGAGATCAAGGATCGGCTGGGAAATGTGCTGTCGCGGCCGGCG
>FR890560.1:6247-7787 GCA_000433415.1 Clostridium sp. CAG:448 | reverse complement strand
TTTTGGGTATACGATTGAAAGCCGGGAGGAATCACGCGTCAATTTTTACAGCACGTATGGCGGGCTGTTTTATCTTGGCATTATCCTGAGTGTCGTATTTCTGTTTGCGGCAGTATTGATGATTTACTACAAGCAGATTTCGGAAGGATTTGAGGATCACGCGCGGTTTGATATGATGCAGAAAATCGGAATGACAAAGCGTGAAATCCGCAAAAGTATCAATTCTCAGCTTCTGACAGTTTTCTTTTTGCCGCTTCTGTTTGCTGCAATGCACCTTGCGTTTGCCTTTCCCATGATCCGGCGGATGCTGACGCTGTTTAACCTGAACAGCCTGTTCCTGTTTGCCGCAACCACCGCAGTCAGCTTTTTCGTTTTTTCCTTGCTTTATGTTTTGGTTTACCGTATAACTTCAAACGCATATTACCGGATCGTCAGCGCATCCCTGCGTGACGCCGAATAAGTACTTCATTTTTCCTTTTGCCGACGATTGATTTTTTATCCGTAAGAATTGCAAATAACACCGCAAATTGGCAGTCATAAAAGGTGCAATGCGGAAAAGAATAATACCAGAGCGCGGCACCAAGCGAAAGCGAAGCGACGCTGCTCAATCAAAATAGATATTTTGCAAACAGCGTCCGCGCTTGAGAAGAGCAATGTTTTCTACACAGGAAAAGACAGAAATCATGCATTTCGCAATCGCCGCACTGTTTACGGAACAGGAGAAAATTATGGCAAACAAGGCAGCAAAGCAGGCACTTGAACAGTTCAAGAAGGAAGCAGCAAGCGAAGTCGGTGTAAACCTGAACCAGGGTTACAACGGTGACCTCACTTCCCGTCAGGCAGGTTCTATCGGTGGTCAGATGGTCAAGAAGATGATCGAGAGCTACGAGAACAGCATTCAGTCCAAATAAAGTTTTCCCTTATCTGACAATTTGATACCGGCAAAATCCCCCGTGTCTTTTGGGACACGGGGGATAAATATTGCTTTTGTTCCGCTTTTTTGTCTGTGTTGGTTGACAGGCAGAAAGGATTGTGATACAATGAATCCATCAAAGCTGAACGGAGGATTTTGGCTGATGTCTGAACAGAGAAAGGCGCTTGATGCGCTTCGTGAAGAACTGCGGGAGCGAATTGAGGCGAATGAACGGCGATTCGATGACCCGTACTACCGTATAGAGGGAGTGTTCCAACCCGCGGATGCGGATTGGCCCGGAGATAAGGAAGGACGCGCGCTGCTTGCGTATGTCAGCCACTACCGGATTTTCGGCAGGGTAATCCCGTGCGTGGAGGAAATGCTGCGGGAGTTGCCGAAACATACCAATGCGCACTTTTATTTCGGTCCCCCGGCGGGAAAGAGAATTCATGAGCAGCAGCTTTCCGGTCATTCGTGGCTTTTGCGCGGTCTTTGTGAGCATTACGAGCAATTCAAAGACGCATTCTCACTTGCGGCATTGCGCTCTGTGACGGAGCATTTGTATCTGCCTCTGCTCGGTCGGTTTTCCACTTATCCGGTGGACAGGGAAAAGATAGACCGTGGCGG